>NZ_MEGQ01000015.1:0-52084 GCF_001725585.1 Thiomonas sp. SCN 64-16
TGATCGGTCAGATAAACATAACCGACGCCCTGCTGGTACAGACTGGAAAGCGCAGCAGCCTGAGTCTGCGTCAGATTGCTGATACCCAGCGCCAGATAGGCGAATTTCGCCGACGGGTAAGAAGCGAGGCTCGCCGGCGCGGCGGGTAGATTCAGGTCTGCGCTTTCGTGCATCACCGTGATGTCGGCCGTCTGGGCGATGGACAGGTCGGGATAGGTGCCGGGATTGATGGCGACCAGCACGGCCTGACCACTACCCGGCTGAATGTCCTTGCGCACCGTGGCAGCGGCGGCCGCGTAATAACTCGCCAGGCTGCCCTTATTGGAAACCTCGTCAAAAAAAACGCCGTCCACGCCATAACACTGGGCGTAGGTCTGCACATCCTGCTGCACCAGCGAGAGCGCGCGCGAGCCGTAACTGGTGTGAACGTAGCCCAGTACTTTCACCCCAGCGGCGTGAAGCTGACCGATGCCCTGCGTGAAAGCGCTGAGCGTGGCCGAGGGCGGAGTGGTGCATGCGACCGGCCCGTTTTGCGGGTTGATGATGGCGACCGTGGGCACCGCTGCCGCATTAGCGGCCACCTCCGTCCAGGCGGGATTTTCGGACGTCGTGTAAGTCGCGCCGCTGCCGCTGGACACCAGCGGATAGCCGTAGAGCGGTACCAGCACACCCATCGGCGTGGTGCGCTTCAAGGCAACAGGTGTGGCGCCCGTGGTCGCACTATCAGCAGAGGCGCTGGTGCCGCCCCCGCCGCCGCAGCCTGACAACAACAAAGCCGTCAGGCCGATCCACAGGCCTGCGTGGCGCAAATTTTTAAGCATAAATTTGCTCTCCCCGTTTGATCTGCCGCCATCCCAGTAATTCGTTGCCTACTAGTGCGAACATGATCAGTCCACCGCCCATCAAAGTTCCGAAGCTGGGTTGTTCACCTGCGCCGATCCAGGCCCAGAGAATGCCGAACACAATCTCCAGCAGACCGAGCAAACCGACCTCTGCCGGGGCCAGACGCTGAGCCGCCCAGACAGCGAGCAAACCCGGCACAGCGAGCTGAAACACGCCCAAGAACGCCAGCCAGAGCAGATCGTGCAGGTCCACGCTCACAGGCCAGGCCGGAAACGCCACGGCAAGCACCGAGAACAGCGCACCCAACATCACGGCCGCCTGCATCGGCACAGCGGCCCCGGCCCGTCTCAGACTGACCCAGTTGGCCGCCGCGCTGAACGGCACGGCCAGCGCGACGAGCATACCGAGCAACTGTGTCGATCCGTTGAGGTGATGCAGGTTTTGCCAGACGATCCATCCCATACCCGTCAGGGCAAGCACGATGGCCAGCCAGGTCCGCGCGGGCAAGGCGTGGCGCAGCACCAGCCAACCCAGCAAGGCGGCGATGAGGGGACTGAGACTTTCGGCGATCAGGGTTTGCGCCACCGTGGTCAGGGTGAGCGCCACCATGAAGGCGGTGAACATCACCCCCCAGAACCCGGCTGACAGCCACAACAGCGGCGAAGCATGCCGCACGTCGCGCGCCAGACCGCGTGGCCCTTGGCGCCAGAGCAGCCAGGCCAACACGCCCAGCGCCGCGAAGCTGCTGCGCCAGAAGACCAGATCAAGCCCGTTCTGGTGATGCAGATGCCGGGTGATCACCCCCGCCACGCTCCACATCAGCGTGGCGCCCACCATGGCGAGCACGGCGCGGAGGTGAGGTTTGGCCACCATCTGCCGCGCGGGGTGTAGAGCGGGATTCGGGGCGGGATTCAGAGCAGACTCAGGCCGAGCGACCGGCGCGCTTGCGCTCTTGTTCGGTCAGATAGCGTTTACGCAGACGCACGCTCTTGGGGGTGATTTCGACCAGTTCGTCGTCTTCGATGAACTCGACGCCATATTCCAGATTCAGGTCGATAGGCGGCGTGACCTTGATCGCATCTTCCTTGCCGGACACGCGGAAGTTGGTCAGCTGTTTGGTCCGGGTGGCGTTGACCACCAGATCGTTGTCGCGGCTGTGTATGCCCACGATCATGCCTTCGTAAACCGGATCACCCGCCTTGACGAACATGCGGCCGCGGTCATCGAGCTTGCCCAGGGCGTAGGTGAAGATTTCGCCATCGTCCATGGAGATGAGCACGCCGTTCTTGCGTCCGGCGATCTCGCCCTTGTGCGGCTCGTAGCCGTCGAAAATATTGGAGATCAGGCCCGAGCCACGGGTCAGGTTGAGGAATTCATTGGTGAAACCGATCAGGCCACGCGCCGGAATACGGTATTCGAGGCGCACGCGGCCGCGGCCGTCCGGCTCCATATTGACCAGCTCGCCCTTGCGCTCGCCAAGCGCCTGCATCACGCCGCCCTGGTGCTGCTCTTCGATGTCAGCGGTCACCAACTCGATCGGCTCATGGCGCACGCCGTCCACGTCCTTGAACACTACACGCGGCTTGGACACCGCCAGCTCATAGCCTTCGCGGCGCATGTTTTCCAGCAGAATCGTCAAGTGCAGTTCGCCGCGGCCCGAGACTTCGAAAATGCCGTCTTCGTCGGTCTCCTTCACCCGCAGCGCCACATTGCTCTGCAATTCTTTTTGCAGCCGATCCCAGATCTGGCGGCTGGTGACGTACTTGCCTTCTCGGCCGGCCAGAGGGCTGGTGTTGACGCAGAAGTTCATGGTCAGCGTCGGTTCGTCCACCTTGAGCATGGGTAGCGGCGCCGGGTTGAGCGGATCCGTGACGGTCACGCCAATGCCGATGTCGGCAATGCCGTTGATCAGCACGATGTCGCCCGGGCCCGCCTCGGTCACCTGCACGCGGTCGAGTCCCTGGAAGGTCAGCACCTGATTGACACGGCCCTTGAACGAGTTGCCGTCCACCCCTTCCATCACCAGCACGTCCATGCCGGGTTTAATCGTGCCGGCATTGATGCGGCCCACGCCGATGCGGCCGACGAAGCTGTTGTAGTCCAGCGCCGAAATCTGCAGTTGAAGCGGCGCTGCCGCGTCGCCGCTATGCGGCGGCACATGCTTGAGAATGGTGTTGAACAGAGCCGACATGTCCGGGCCCCATTGCTGGCCCGGTTCGCCTTCTTCCAGCGAAGTCCAACCGTTGATGCCCGAGGCATAGACCACGGGAAAGTCGAGCTGCTCATCGGTGGCGCCCAGTTTGTCGAACAGGTCGAAGGCAGCGTTGACCACGGCGTCCGGCTTGGCGCCCGGCTTGTCCACCTTGTTGACCACCACAATGGGCCTGAGCCCCAGGGCCAGCGCTTTTTTGGTGACGAAGCGCGTCTGCGGCATCGGGCCTTCCTGGGCATCGATCAGCAGCACCACGCCATCGACCATGCTCAGCGCGCGCTCGACTTCACCGCCGAAGTCGGCGTGGCCCGGGGTGTCGACGATGTTGATGTGCGTGCCTTCCCAGCTCACCGCGCAGTTCTTCGCCAGAATGGTGATGCCGCGCTCGCGTTCGATGGCGTTGTTATCCATCACCGTGTCCACGACTTTTTCGTGTTCGGCGAAGGTGCCCGACTGGCGCAGCAGCTGGTCGACCATGGTGGTCTTGCCATGGTCGACGTGGGCGATGATGGCGATATTGCGGATGGATTTGCTCATGGTGTTGCGTCCTGATGGAGAGATTCGGGGAGAGATTCGGTTCGGGGTTGTGAAATGGGAGGCGGTATCGCAAAAGTTCTGGCAGGTGCGAGTTCGTCGGAGCAAAGCAGGCGGCGCGGCGTTAACACAACCGACTCCGCGCCTTGCTCCCAGGCGCCGATGCCCAGCAGCACGGCGTCCTGGCCCGCCGCTAGCGGTCCGTAAACCCGTACGTCTTCGCCCGGCACTGCAGGCTCATCCGGCGCCAAACCACTCAGACGAGCACCGTGCAAAAACCGCTGGGCCAAGGCAAGGTCGAGATTCTGGCGCGGCGAAGATTGCAGCAGCACGTCGGTCGGCAGCAGCCTGCTGCGCAGATCGGCAGGGGCCAGCGCTTCGGCCTCGTCGAGCGTCAACGCCTGTTCCTGCGAAAAACCGCCGCTTGCCGTGCGCGTCAGTGCCGCCAGATGCGCGCCACAGCCTAGCGCCTCACCGATGTCACGCGCCAGCGCGCGAATGTATGTGCCCTTGCCGCAATGCACGGTCAGCGCCAGTTGGTCGTTTTGCAGCGACAACACGTCCATCGAGTGAATTTGCACCGTGCGGGCCGCCACCTCGACGGTCTCGCCCGCCCGGGCATAGGCGTAAAGCGGCTTTCCGTCGCGCTTGAGCGCGCTATACACCGGCGGCGTCTGGCTGATGGCGCCGATGAACCGCGGCAGAACGGCATCGACCTGCGACCGGCTCACCTCTACGGCACGGCGTTCGACGATTTCGCCTTCGGCGTCATCGGTCGTCGTGCGCACGCCCAGTTGCAGTACAGCCACATAGCGTTTGTCGGCTTCGAGGTGACGCTGGGCGAACTTGGTCGCGGCGCCGAAGCAAAGCATCAACAGACCGTCGGCCAGAGGATCGAGCGTGCCGCCATGCCCGGCCTTCGCGGCGCGCAGCCTGCGGCGCACGCGAAACAAAGCCTGCTGCGAGGTCAACCCGCGGGGCTTGTTCAGTAGGAGCACGCCGTTGACCGCCTCCCAAGGCGTTTTTTGGACATTCATGGTGGTCAAAACCCGGGCGCGGCACGCCGGGTCAATCGTCTTTGGCCTGTTGCGCCAAGGCCTGGCGGATCAGCCCGTCCATCTCCGCCGCCTTCTCGGTGGTCGGATCGAACAGAAAGTGCAGCGTAGGCACGGTGTGGATCTGCAGGCGCTTGAACAGCAGGCTATGCAGATACCCGGCTTTGTCGCTCAAGATCTGGCGCGCAGTGTCTGGCTCGGCGCCGATCACGCTGAAGTAAACCTTGGCATGGGCGTAGTCGGGCGTGAGCTGCACATCGGTGAGCGTCACCAGCCCGAGCTGCGGGTTGCGCAGCTCGCGCTGAATCAGTTCGGCCAGATCGCGCTGGATCTGGTCAGCGATACGCTGGGTGCGGTTGGGCGTTGCGCGCTTCATCTCAGTCTGGCTGCTGGCCCATTACAGGGTGCGCGCCACGTCCTTGATCTCGAAGACTTCGAGCTGATCACCCTCTTCGATGTCCTGGTAGTTCTTCAACGACAGGCCGCACTCGAAGCCTTCCTTGACTTCGCGCGCATCGTCCTTGAAGCGCTTGAGCGAATCGAGCTCGCCGGTGTGAATGACCACGTTGTTGCGCAACACGCGCACCTGCGCGGAGCGGCGCACCAGACCCGACAACACCATACAGCCGGCCACCGCGCCCACCTTCGGGATGCGGAACACCTGGCGAATTTCGACCAGACCCAGAGTCTCTTCCTTCTTGTCCGGCGTGAGCATGCCTGACATGGCCGCCTTGATCTCGTCGACCGCCTCGTAAATGATGTTGTAGTAGCGGATGTCGATGCCGTTGTTCTCGGCCAGTTTGCGCGCTCCAGCATCGGCGCGGGTGTTGAAGCCGATGATCACCGCATTCGAGGCGATAGCCAGATTGACGTCGCTCTCGGAAATGCCGCCGACCGCCGCATGCACCACTTGCACCTTGATTTCGGAGGTGGAGAGCTTGGTGAGCGCATGGATGAGCGCTTCTTGCGAACCCTGCACGTCGGCCTTGATGATGAGCGGCAGGTTTTGCGCGCCTTCGTTCAATTGCTCGAACATGTTTTCGAGCTTGGCGGCCTGCTGGCGGGCTAGCTTGACATCGCGGTACTTGCCCTGGCGGAACAGCGCAATTTCGCGCGCCTTGCGCTCATCGAGCAGCACCATGATTTCTTCACCGGCGCTGGGCACTTCGGTCAAACCTTGAATTTCCACCGGGATGGACGGCCCAGCCTCGGTCACCGGCTTGCCCAACTCGTCGAGCATGGCGCGCACGCGGCCGAATGCGGCCCCGGCGAGCACCACGTCCCCGCGCTTGAGCGTGCCCGACTGCACCAGGATGGTGGCCACAGGACCACGGCCTTTGTCGAGGCGCGATTCGATCACCAGCCCTTTGGCTGGGGCGTCAATCGGGGCCTTGAGCTCCAGCACTTCGGCCTGAAGCAGAATCTGTTCAAGCAGGCTATCTATGCCTTCGCCGGTCTTGGCAGACACGGGCACGAAGGGCGAGTCGCCGCCGTATTCCTCGGGCACCACGCTCTCGGCAATCAGTTCCTGGCGGACGCGATCAGGGTTGGCCCCCGGCTTGTCGATTTTGTTGAGCGCCACCACCAAGGGCACGCCTGCCGCCTTGGCGTGGGCAATCGCTTCCTTGGTCTGCGGCATTACGCCGTCGTCTGCGGCCACCACAAGAATGACGATATCGGTCGCTTTCGCACCACGCGCCCGCATGGCCGTGAAGGCTTCGTGACCCGGGGTGTCGAGGAAGGTGATGATGCCGCGCGGCGTTTGGACGTGATAGGCGCCGATGTGCTGCGTAATGCCGCCAGCCTCGCCTGCCGCCACTTTGGCACGGCGGATGTAGTCGAGCAGCGAAGTCTTGCCGTGGTCGACGTGACCCATGACCGTGACCACCGGCGCTCGCGGAAATTGTTCCGCGTCGGCCATCGCGCCTTCGCCGTCTTCCGTCAGGAAGTTTTCGGGATCGTCGAGCTTGGCGGCAACGGCGGTATGACCGAGTTCCTCGACCACGATCATCGCGGTTTCCTGATCGAGCACCTGGTTGATGGTCACCATCTGTCCCAGCTTCATCAGGCTCTTGATGACCTCGGCGGCCTTCACCGACATCTTGTGCGCCAATTCGGCCACGGTAATGGTCTCGGGCACATGCACTTCGCGCACGATCATCTCGGCAGGCGCTGCCTGCACATGCTGCTCACCGCCCCGATCATTGCGTCCGCCGCGACGCCCACCCGTCGTTTTCGGGCCGCGCCAGCCACCCGGCGCTCCGGTGGGATTGCCGCGGGGTTTGATCGACGCACCGCGCTTTTTCGCAGCGTCGTCCGCCCAGGAGGACGACAGCTTTTCCGACTTGACCTGCTTGTCGTCCTTCTTCGTCGCAGTGCCCGGCGCGGCCGTGGCACTGGCCCCGGCCGTCTTCGCTGCACCCGCCGCCGGTTTGTGGATCGTGCCCTTGATGCTGCCGCTGACGGGAGCTGCCTCGGCCGTCTTGACCGCAGGTTTCTCGGCGCGCATCACCGTGCGCGGGCGGGCCATCATGTCGCGAATGGCGGCGGCTTCCGCCTCGGCAGCCTTGCGGCGCTTTTCGATCTGCGCCAGTTTGGCGGTTTCTTCGGCGTCCTGCTTCTTCTGCGCCGCGGCGCGCTCGGCAGCAGCGGCCTGCGAACTCGCCAAAGCCGAGGCAGCCGCCTCGCTCGCTTGCGACGGTTCCTTGTCTTGCTTGTCTTGTATTTGCGCGGTCGGCTCGGCCGTCACGGTCGCGGGCTGTTGCGACTTGGCTGCAGCCTCGCGGGCCGCCTGAGCCTCGCGCTCGGCCTGCTCGCGGGCTTGCTGCTCCTGGCGCTCTAGGGCAGCCCGACGTTCCTGCTCGGCTGCGCGCTGCGCAGCCAACTCTTCGGCCTGGCGCGCCAGCAAATCGGCCTGACGCTGCGCCTCGGCCTCGCGGCGTTGGAGTTCGGCATCATCCACCACCGGCTCGTTCGACTCGGGTGCAGCCGACGCCTCGGCAACCGGTGCGGATTCGTCGCGCTTGACGAACACGCGCTTTTTGCGCACTTCCACGTGAATGGTGCGCGCCTTGCCCGTGGCGTCCGCCTGCTTGATCTCGCTGGTCTGCTTGCGGGTCAGGGTGATTTTTTTGCGCTCGCCGCCAGCTGCACCGCCATGCGCCGCGCGCAAGTGCTCGAGCAGGCGGGCCTTGTCGGCCTCACTGATGACGTCGTCTGCCGCGCGCGCTCCGACTCCCGCCTGTTGCAGTTGCTCCTGCAAAAGGTTCAAGGGTTTGCCAAGTTCTGCAGCGAGTTGTGAGACGGTATGACTGGCCATTGATGGTGTGTCCTAGTACGGCTTGAAACGTGTGAAGTGCGGGCGACAGGTTCGGAGGGGTTCAGGCGTCGAACCAGTGCGCGCGCGCCTTCAGAATGAGGTCGGCGGCCCGGGCCTCGTCGGTGCGGAGAATGCCGGTGAGCTCGTCGGTCGCCAGATCGCCCAGATCGTCAAGGGTGAGCACACCGGCTTCGGCCAGCAGGGCCAGCTCGTCTGCGCTCAGGCCATCGAGCGCCTTAAGCGCCGGATCGACTTCATCGAGCTTCTGCTCGCGCGCGATTTCCTGCGTGAGCAAGGCATTGCGGGCGCGTTCACGCAGTTCATTGACCGTGTCTTCATCGAAGGCCTCGATCTCCAGCATTTCGTTGATCGGCACGTAGGCCAGTTCTTCGAGGCTGGTGAACCCCTCGGCAATGAGAATGTCCGCCACTTCCTGATCGACGTCGAGTTTTTCGACGAACAGGCTGCGCATTTTCTGCGTTTCCTGGGTGTTGCGGGCGTCGGACTCTTCGGCGCTGAGAATATTGATCTTCCACCCCGTCAACTCGGAGGCCAGCCGCACGTTCTGCCCGGTGCGGCCGATGGCCAGCGCCAGATTTTCCTCGTCCACAGCCACATCCATGGCGTGCTTTTCTTCGTCCACCACGATGGACGAAACATTCGCCGGCGCCAGCGCGCCGATGACGAACTGCGCCGGATCTTCCGACCAGAGCACGATATCGACCCGTTCGCCGCCGAGTTCGTTGGTCACCGCGGTCACGCGCGAGCCGCGAATACCCACGCAGGTGCCGATGGGATCGACACGGCGGTCGTGCGACACCACCGCAATTTTGGCGCGAACTCCCGGCTCACGGGCGCAAGACTTGATTTCCATCAGGCCCTGCTCGATCTCGGGCACTTCCAGGCGGAACAACTCGATCATGAATTCAGGCGCAGTGCGCGAAATTTCGATCTGCGGGCCGCGGGCGGTACGGTCGATCTTGGTAATCACCGCGCGCACCCGGTCACCCACCCGCAGGTTTTCCTTCGGGATCAGATCGCTTCGGCGCAGTCGCGCATCGACCTTGCCCGATTCGATGATGAGGTCGCCCTTGTCGAGACGCTTGACCGAGCCGTTGAAAATCTTGTCGTTGCGGGCCAGGAAATCATTGAGGATCTGCTCGCGCTCGGCGTCACGGATTTTCTGCAGAATGACCTGTTTGGCCGCCTGCGCGCCGATTCGGCCGAAGGCGATGCTCTCGATCGGTTCCTCGATGTAGTCGCCCACTTCGATATCGGGAATCTGTTCCCGCGCTTCGAACAGCAGAATTTCGCTGTCGGGCAACTGCAGCCCGGCTTCGTCCGGCACCACATGCCAGCGACGGAAGCTTTCGTATTCGCCGGTGTTGCGGTCGATCTGCACGCGCACATCCGCCTCGCCTTCGTACAGACGCTTGGTTGCGGAGGCCAGTGCGGCCTCGACGGCGCCGAAGACGACATCGCGATCGACATTCTTTTCACGCGCCAGGGCGTCCACCAACATCAAAATCTCGCGACTCATTTTCGACTACTCCCAAAATCGACAACAGGCACCAGGCGCACATCGCGCACCTCGGCCAGACTGAAATTCATGACGGACAACACGTCCTGCTCTTCTGCCTTGGGAGCGACAGGTGCTCCGACAGCTTTCGGCTTTTTGTTCGCGGCGCCGGGTTTGCCTTTGCCTTTGCCTTTTGCGCCCACCTCAGGCGGCGACAAGGCGACGGAAAAACGCCCCGGCTCGTCGTCTTGCGAGCGCTCGAGCAAAACGCCGCGGTACTTCTTGCGACCCTGAAACGGCACGCGAAGAACGACGTCGATCTCCAACCCGGCAAATCGCACAAAATCTTCTGCCTTGCGCAGAGGACGGTCCAAGCCGGGAGACGACACCTCCAGACGACCGTAGTCCACGTTTTCCACTTCAAACACATACTGCAACTGACGGGTCACCCGCTCGCAGTCTTCCACCGTCACCGGGGCGCCGTCGGCATGATCGATGGTCACGCGCAGCAAGCCGCGCGGAAGGTGTTCCACCTCCACGAGTTCCAGTCCAAGACTGGTGACTGCCGTATCGATTGCCTGTGCTGCACTCATGCGTTTGCCAATATTTCGTTCATCACCTGACCGCAAATCTCGTCAATCGCCCGCCGCGCAAGCAAAAAAAAAGGGCGATGACGTCGCCCAGTTTTTGCTCACTGCTGTGGTCGGGCCCGCACACTGCGCTCTCCCGCTGTTCTGCCACTGCCAAGCGACTGCTCTTTGACTACTTTTTCTTTGAAAACTGCGCTCTGAACTGCGCCCTCTATGCCCCATCAGATAAAGTCTGACAAAGCCTGAGTCTGAAATTCTCGGAAATTTTCTTGCGGTCAACAAAAAAGTGGATTATAGAGAGGAAGGAACTTTTTGGCAATAACGCGCCTCGGCTGCGCACACTTTGCGCTATCCGTCGCGCACTTCTTCCCCCAGATCGGATGCTGCGAGCAAGGCCTGGGTGTAGGGCTGGCGTGGCGCACGCAGCACGGCGTCTGTCGGCCCTTGTTCGACCACCTTTCCCTGGTGCAGCACCAGCACACGGTGCGACAGCGCGCCAATGACCGACAAATCGTGGCTGATGAGCACATAGGCCAGTCCAAGCCTTTGCTGCAGTGCAGCGAGGAGGTCGAGCACCTGCTGCTGCACGGTGACGTCGAGCGCGCTGGTCGGCTCGTCGAGGATGAGCACCTTGGGCTCCAGAATCAGGGCCCGCGCGATCGCGATGCGCTGGCGTTGCCCACCTGAAAATGCGTGCGGATAGCGTTGCATTTCGGCCGGTGAAAGCGGCAAGCCGACTTCCGCCAGAATCTGCTGGGCGCGCTCGCGACGTTGCACGGCACTCCACTCAGGGCGATGAATTTCCAGACCCTCTTCGACGATCTGCGCCACGGTGCGCCGTGGCGACAGGCTGGAAAACGGGTCCTGGAACACGATTTGCGCCTGCGCGCGCAAGGGGCGCAGCGCAGCAGCGGACAACCGGGCCGGATCGCGTCCCAGCAGACTCACCTCCCCGCCCTGTCGGCGCAGCAGGCCGAGCAGTGCGAGCGCGAGGGTCGATTTGCCGCTGCCCGATTCGCCCACCACGCCCAAGGTCTGCCCTGCGAGCAATTCCAGCGAAATGTCCTGCAGCACGGTGTGCCAGTGTTTGCGCCAGAAACCGCTGTTTTGGGCGAAGCGCACACTCAGCGCCCGCGCCTGAAGCACGGTGGGCGGCGGCGCCGCTTTTTTTTCGGACTCCTGCACGAGGCGGCGTGGGCGGCTGCGTAGCAGCATTTGCGTATAGGGGTGCTGCGGCGCGGCGAATACTGAGGTAACCGTTCCGGCTTCCACCACCCTGCCCTGCTGCATCACGGCCACGCGGTGCGCGTAGCGCCGCACCAGATGAAGGTCGTGGGTGATGAACAGCAAGGCCAGGCCGTACTCGGCCTGCAAGGCGTCGAGCAGATCGAGAATCTGGCGGCGCACGGTTACGTCGAGCGCGGTGGTGGGCTCGTCGGCCAGCAGCAGGCGGGGGCGGCAAGCCAGCGCCATGGCAATCATTACCCGCTGCCTCTGGCCGCCGGAGAGCTGATGCGGATAGTCCGCCGCACGCCGCGCGGGCTGGTCGATGCCCATCTGCCCCAGCAACTCCACGGCCCGCGCCCAAGCCGCGCGACGCGACAGCGCCTCGTGCAGCTCCAGCACCTCGGCAATCTGCCGCCCGACCGGATGCAGCGGGTTGAGCGCGGTCATCGGCTCCTGAAAGATCATGGCGATGTCTTTGCCGCGCAGACCGCGCATCTGGCGCTCGCTCAGTGTGGAGAGTTCGCGCCCGTCGAACATCACACTGCCGGTTTGTTGCGCCCCGTCCAGCAGCCGCAGCAAGGCCAGCGCCGAAACGGTCTTGCCCGAGCCGGATTCGCCGACGAGCGCGACTTTTTCGCCCGCGGCGATGTCGAGATCGACGCCATGCACCACGGTTTGGGCGCCAAAACGCACCTGCAGATCGCGTACTTTGAGCAAAGGGATTGAAGGCATGTCGCTCATCCCCGGCCCGCGCCGGTGTGCCGGGGGTCCAGGGCGTCGCGCAGCGCCTCACCGATGAAGGTCAGCAGCAGCAGGATGCTCACCAGCGCGCCGAAAGCTGCCGCTGAAATCCACCAGGCATCCAGGTTGGCCTTGCCCTGCGCCAACAATTCGCCCAGACTGGGCGTGGGCGGCGGAACGCCCAGACCGAGAAAGTCCAGACTGGTGAGCGCCAGCAGCGCCCCACTCATGCGAAACGGCAGAAAGGTGACCACCGGCGTCAGGCTGTTGGGCAGGATGTGCCGCCACATGATGCGCGCGTGCGACAGCCCCAGCGCCTGCGCGGCACGCACATAGTCCATCTGCCGGTTGCGCAAAAACTCGGCGCGCACATAGTCGGCCAGCCCCATCCAACCGAACAGCGACAGCAGCACCAGCAGCAAGGCCAGGCCGGGAGCGAACACCGCCGAAAAAATGATCAGCAGATACAGCTCAGGCATCGATCCCCAGACCTCCATCAGCCGCTGTACCGACAGATCGATGCGCCCGCCGAAATAGCCCTGCACGGCGCCGATGAGCAGGCCCAGCAGCGTGCCCGTGACCGTCAGCGCCAGCGCGAACAGCACCGACAGCCGGAAGCCGTAGATCAGCCGCGCCAACACGTCACGCCCGCGATCGTCGGTGCCCAGCCAATGCCGCGCCGAGGGCGAAGAGGGAAAAGGCCGCTGCGCGAAGTAGTCGATGGTGGTGGCGCTGTAGGGAATGGGGGGATAGAGCGCGAAATTTCCGGGGGCCGACAGCTTGGCGCGAATGTAGGGGTCGAGATAGTCGGTCGGCGTGTGAAAGTCGCCGCCAAACGTGGTTTCGGGATAGCTGTGCAGCAGCGGCAGATAAAACCGTCCGTCATAGCGCACCAGAAGCGGTTTGTCGTTGCTGATCACGGGCGCGAGCAGACTCAGTCCGAACAGCAGCAGAAACAGCCACAGGCTCCAGCGCCCCAGGCGATGCGCCTTGAACCGCGCCCATCCCTGCGTGAGAAAGGGATGGCGCGCGGGCTGCGTCTGCGCCAACGCGGCGGCGCTCACCGCAGCGCTCCGAACTGGATGCGCGGATCGACCCAGACATAGCTCAGGTCGGCAATCAGTTTGGTGAACAGTCCGATCAGGGTGAACAGGTAAAGCGAGCCCATCACCACCGGATAGTCGCGCCGCATCACGGCTTCATAAGACAGCAGTCCCAGCCCCGGCAGCGAGAACAGGGTCTCGATCAGCAGGGAGCTGGCGAAGAACGCACCGATGAACGCCGCGGGGAAGCCCGTCACCAACGGCACCAGCGCATTGCGCAGCACATGCCGCCACAGCACGGTGCGCTCGCTCAAGCCCTTGGCGCGCGCCGTCAACACATATTGCTTGCGGATTTCCTCCAGAAACGCGTTCTTGGTCAGCATGGTGATGATGGCGAAGCTGCCCGCCGTGGCCGCCAGCACCGGCAAGGTGATGTGCCACAGGTAGTCGGTGATCTTGTGCCACAGACTGAATTGCGACCAGCCGTCGGACACCAGCCCGCGCAGCGGAAACCACTGCAACCAGGTGCCGCCCGCAAACAGCACCAGCAGCAGCACGCCCAGCACGAAGCCTGGAATGGCGTAGCCCACCAGCACCGCAATGCTGGTGGACACATCGAAGCGGCTGCCATGCCGCACCGCCTTGGCGATGCCCAGCGGAATGGAAATCAGATAGGTGAGCAGAAAATTCCACAAGCCCAGCGAGATGGAGACCGGCAGCCGTTCCTTGATCAGCGTCCACACCGCTTCGTGGTGGTAATAGCTGCGGCCGAGGTCGAAATGCGCAAACTGCCACAGCATGTCGAGGTAGCGCTGCAGCGGCGGCTTGTCGAAACCGTAGAGCTGGCGCAGCTCGGCGAGTTGCTTGGGCGAGATGCCCTGCGCACCACGGTAAATGCCTTGCGCCGTGGCGGCTTCACCTGCCGCACCGTCTTCCTTGCCGCGCAGTTGCGACACCATCTGCTCCACCGGCCCGCCGGGGACGAACTGCACCACGATGAAGGTGAGGGTGAGCACGCCCAGCAGGGTGGGAATCATCAGCAGTACGCGCTTGAAAATATAGGCCCAGAGATTCATGCCGACGCTCCGGAAGCGGGTTTGGCATCAGCCCACCAGCATTGCACCGCCCAGCCTTCTGGCTGGTAGTACAGCGGCAAGGTCTTCGGCCAGGAAAATTTGTGTGCGGCAATCGCCACGCGGAAGGTGTCGCTGTACCACTGCGGCACCGAATACCAGCCGCAGACCAGCACGCGATCAAGCGCGCGGCAGGCGGTCTGCAGCGCCTGCATGGAGGAGGCCGCCACCACGCGCTCGATCAACGCATCGACGGCCGGATCGCGCAGGCCCCAGACATTGTCCGAGCCCTGCACCGAGGCAGCGCGCGAGCCGAAGCGGTCGAACAGCTCGTTGCCCGGGCTGGTACTGCCGCCGTAGCGGATGGTGGTCATGTCGAAGTCGAAAGTGTCCATGCGCTGCTGATACAGCGCGAAATCCACCAGGCGATAGTTGAGCGTGATGCCCAGCCGTTGCAGCGCCTGCGAATAAACCGAGATGATGCGCGACATCGAACCCTGGCTGTCGAGGTAATCGATCACCAATGCCTGCCCCTTGGCGTTGCGTAGCGCACCATCGCGCCAGTGCCAGCCCGCCTGCTCCAGCAGCGCGCGCGCCTTGAGCAGATTGCCGCGCAGACTGTTCGGCGGGGCCGTCGATGGCATGCTCGGCAAGGCGCCGAAGGCCTGCGGCGGCAACTTGGCGCGCAGCGGCTCCAGCAAGGCCAGTTCATCCGGCCCCGGCGCGCCATGCGCGTCGAACGGCGAATTGGCGAAATAGCCTTCGATGCGCTTGTAGGCGCCGTAGAACAGCATGCGGTTGAGCCACTGGAAGTCGAGCGCCAGCGCCAGCGCCTGACGCACCCGAACGTCCTGAAACTGCGGGCGGCGCAGGTTGACCACGAAGCCCTGGAACCCGGCCGGATTGTGATTGGGCAGCTCCAGTTTTTTCAGCGCGCCGCTGTCGAACTTCGGGCCGCGATACTGCCGCGCCCAGTTGCGGGCGATGAACTCCTGCAGCAGGTCGTACTCCCCCGCCTTGAAGGCTTCGAGCCGCGCCGTGCCGTCGAGATAAAGCTTGTAGCTCACCTCGGAAAAATTGAACTGCCCGCGACGGGTGGGCAAGTGCCAGCCCCAGTAATCGGCGCGGCGGGCGTAGGTGATGTCGCGCTGCTGCGAGGTGCGGGCGATGCGGTAGGGGCCGCTGGCGATGGGCGTGTCGATCACTTCGTTGAACGCGCGCTGGCCCGCCCACTTGGGCGAAAACACCGGCAGGCCCGCAAGCAAAATGGGCAGCTCGTGATTGCGCCGCTTGAAGGTAAAGCGCACCTGACGCTCATCCAGCGCGGCCGCGTCGGCCACGTCGGCGTAGATACTGGCGAACTGCGGCGCGGCCGCGCTGCTGACGAGGGTGTTGTAGCTGTAGGCCACGTCGTGCGCGGTCACGGTGTCGCCGTTGGAAAACCGCGCCAGCGGGTTGAGGTGAAACAGCACGGAAAGCCCGTCTGCCGCCACGGAAATATCGTCGGCCAGCAGACCGTACACGGTGTTGGGTTCGTCCCAACTGGCGGTCATCAGGGTCTCGAATACCAGGGTGTTCAGCCCCGGCGCGGCGTTGCCTTTGAGGGTGAAGGGGTTGAGCTTGTCGAAGCTGCCGCCCACGGTGGGCGGCGTGAGCACCAGGCTGCCGCCGACCGGCGCTTGCGGATTGACGTAGTCGAAATGGGTGAATCCGGGCGGATACTTCGGCTGGTCATACAGCGCGTAGGCCGGTTGTTCCGGCTGTTGTTCCCGCTGACTCGCCCACGCCGCCCCAAACGGAAACAAGCCCAGCGGCAGGCTTTGCAGCAAGCGGCGGCGGGCGGGAGATAGCGGACGGGACAGGGCGTGTGCCATGCGAGAATTCTGCATGACTTGCCACGGCTGCGTGGCAAACCCCCGCAAGACTGCATCACAACTGAAAGCGCCCCATCATGGCATTCCTTCAAGGCAAACGCATTCTCATCACCGGCCTGCTGTCCAACCGCTCCATCGCCTATGGCATCGCCCAGGCCTGCCACCGTGAGGGCGCCGAGTTGGCGTTCACCTATGTGGGCGAACGCTTCAAGCAGCGCATCACCGATTTCGCCGCCGAGTTCGGCAGCAGCCTGGTGTTCGACTGCGACGTGAGCGACGACGCCCAGATCGAGGCCACCTTCAGCGGCTTGGCCGCCCATTGGCCGCAACTCGACGGCCTGGTGCATTCCATCGGTTTCGCGCCGCGCGAGGCGATTGCCGGCGACTTCATGGACGGCCTTTCTCGTGAAGGATTCCGCATCGCCCACGACATCTCGGCCTATTCCTTCCCCGCGCTGGCCAAGGCCGCGTTGCCGCTGCTGAGCAAATCGGTGGAGACGGGCCAGATGCCTTCGCTCATCACCATGACCTATCTGGGCGCAGAGCGCGTGGTGCCCAACTACAACACCATGGGCGTGGCCAAGGCCGCACTCGAAGCCACGGTGCGCTTCATGGCCGAGTCGCTGGGCCCACGCGGCATGCGGGTGAACGGCGTGAGCGCCGGGCCGATCAAGACCCTGGCGGCCTCGGGCATTGCCGACTTCGGCAAGATGCTCAAGTTCAACGAGGCCAACGCCCCGCTGCGCCGCAATGTGGACACCCAGCAGGTCGGCAACGCCTCGGCCTTTTTGCTGTCCGATCTGGCGGCCGGCATCACCGCGGAGATTCTGCACGTCGATGCCGGCATGCACGCCGTGGTCGGCGGCATGGCCGCTCTGGGCGAGTAAGACACACGCCCGGCGTGGAAGGAGGATGGGCCATGCGGACACGAATCGTTCCCGTGCTGTGCTTTGCCGCCATCTCTGCGGCGCTCCTTCTCACCGGCTGCGGCAAACGGACTGCATCCCAGTCCATCGCCGGGGCAAGCGGCGTGCCTGACTATCTCGCGGGCGCAACCGCCTATACGCCCGCGGCATCCGCCTCTCAAGGAAACGCAGGGCCGCCCCAAGTTTCCTTGACCCCCACGGGGGGCGGGCTGGGCGCAGCCCGGCCCTGGGGGCCCTCGAAACATCAGAGCATTGCCGTGGCAGCGCATGCGTTCGCCGCCAATTCGGCAGGCACCGATCTGCCGGTGCTGTCCACCCCGCCGGTTAACACGCCGCCTCAGGGCGCGCTGGTGCTGGTACAGGTGCTCACCCAGAGCCCGGCCACGCTGCAATCGCTGCGCGACAACAAGGGCAACACCTTTCAGCCGATCAACCCGGGGCAGACTTATTCCGACCAAAAAGCGGGCACAGCCTTGTTCATCAGCGAAAACGCCCGGGGCGGCGCGGGACAGAGCTGGAGCCTGGTGAAGGCGCCGGGGCATGGTGCGGACGAAGCCAGCCTCTACGTCGTGGTCGTCGCAGGCGCCCGCCAGATCGGCGCTTGGGGCTTCAGCAACACCACGCCTTACGGCCTGCGCACCCCGCTGGAAACAACCGCGGATGACAGCATCGTGGTGTCGTTCTGGGGCCCGGCGGACTACAGCAGTTCCGCGCGCGATCCCTACAACCCTTACTTCGCCCCGGCTGGCTGGACGCTGGGCGGGCAGAACGACAACGGCTACAACCAATGCTCCGGCGCTTATGCGTGGATTCGCGTTCCCTCGGCCCACACCGTGCTCGAACCGCAATGGTCGTCGAAGAAAAGCGTCAAGGCCAATGGCTCGATGTGGCTGGTCGAAGTGACGCGCTAAAGAGGTCAGTCGTCGCCCCGACGAAACAGCAGCCACGCCAGCAGGCCGGAGGCCATGAGCACCACGGCCACCATGGTCCAGAACCCGGCCTTGTCTTCCGCGAAGGGAATGCCGCCCACGTTCATACCGAACAGGCCGGCGATCACATTCATCGGCAGCGCCACTACCGTCACCGCGGTGAGCACGAACAGGGTGCGCCCGGTGCGTTCTTCAATGCTGGCGGCGATTTCTTCCTGCAGCAGCTTGATACGCTCCTGCTGCGCCACGAGATCGCGCAGCACCACCGAGAACTCCTCGGTGGAATGCCGCAGCTCCTCCCAGTCCTGCGGCCCGAGGCTTTGCGGCGGACGGCTGAGCAGGCGGAACATGGCCGCCGGTTCAGGCGCCAGCAGGCGTTGCAGCCGCAACAGATTGCGGCGCAGCGCACCGAGTTGCACCCGGCGCCGGCCCAGGCGGCCGGCGAGCAACTGATCTTCGATGGCATCGACCTTGCTCGCGGCGCCGCGCAGAATGGCGATGAGTTCATCGGCCTGATCGCGCAATAGATGATCGACCAGCGACAGCGGCGAGGAAAACGTCTCGCCCGCCTTGACCGCGATGCGCAGGCGGTCGATGGCCCGCAGCGGCTGCATGCGCACGCTGATGACCCGTCGCCGCTCCACACTCATCCACAGGGTGGAGACCTGCAGCGATTCGCGCTGTGCGAAGTCGTACACCACATCGTTGACCACGGCCACCAGCGCCTGATCCACCACTTCCAGCCGGGTGGAACGCACCCCCTCGCGCAGGGTCTCGAAGCAATGCGCGGCATGCGGCAGGTTAGCCAGCAACCACTTTTCAGCGGTGACATTGGCCGCGTTGAAATGCAGCCAGACGAAAGACTCCCCGTCCGTCGGCGCCGCATCACCGAACCAACGCTCGACTTGGTACAGATCCAGCGCTTGGCCGCGCCCCTGTGCATCGAACAGATAGCCGCAGATCAAGCCGGATTGGCCAGGTGCAATAACAGAAACGGGTACGGTCATGGGCGGGATGGCGAGAGTGGCAGACGCAATGATCGCAAACTCCAGTGAATACCCTGTCATGCACCTCCCAGCCCGGCAGTGCAACAATTGGTAAACATCACAAAACAGGAGACCGCCATGCTGGGCTTGATGCAAAACCATCCGCTGATGATTTCCGGGCTGCTCGATTTCGCTGCGCGCTATCACGGCGACACCGAAATCGTCTCTCGCCGGGTAGAGGGCGATGTTCACCGAACCACTTATGCCCAAGTGCAGCAGCGTGCCGCCCAGTGCGCCAACGCGCTCGACGCGCTGGGGCTGACGGCGCAAGACCGCGTGGGCACCCTCGCCTGGAATGGCTACCGGCACTTCGAGCTGTATTACGGCGTATCGGGCAGCGAGCGCATTTTGCACACCCTCAACCCCCGGCTGCACCCCGAGCAGATTGCGTGGATCATCAACCACGCCGACGACCGCATGGTGTGCTTCGATCTCACCTTCGCCCCCATTGCCAAGGCCATCGCCGCGCATTGCCCTGGGGTGAAACACTGGGTGGCGCTGTGCGAAACTGGTGCCCTGCCCGCCGATCTGGCCGAGGCCATCCCAGGGGTGCTGAGCTACGACGAATTGCTCGCAGCGCAACCCACCCGCTACGCCTGGCCCGTGTTCGACGAAAACACCGCCTCCTCGCTGTGCTACACCAGCGGCACCACCGGCAACCCGAAGGGCGTGCTCTACAGCCACCGCTCCACCGTGCTGCACGCCTACGCCGCCGCCCTGCCCGATGTGATGAACCTGTCGGCGCGCGATAGCGTGTTGCCCGTGGTGCCCATGTTCCACGTCAACGCCTGGGGCATTCCCTACGCGGCGGCGCTGACCGGCGCCAAGCTGGTGTTCCCCGGCCCGGCGCTCGACGGCAAATCGCTGTTCGAACTGATGCGCGACGAGGGCGTGACCCTGGCCGCCGGCGTGCCCACCGTCTGGCTCGGACTGCTCAATTTCATGCGCGACAACAAGGTCAGAATTCCCAGCTTGCAGCGCACGGTGATCGGCGGCGCCGCGGCCGCCCCGGCCATGATCCGCGCCTTCGAAGAGGAACTCGGCATCCACGTTCTGCACGCCTGGGGCATGACCGAAATGAGCCCGCTGGGCACCTTGTGCAGCCTGAAAAACAAACACCTGGCACTGGATAAAGCATCGCAATTTTCCATTCAGGTCAAGCAGGGGCGGCCGATTTTCGGGGTGGATGTACGCGTGGTGGACGGCAACGGCGACGACCTGCCGTGGGACGGAAAATCCACCGGCAACTTGCTGGTGCGCGGGCCGTGGATTGCGAGCGACTACTACCGCAGCGAGACGCCCAGCCCCTTGCAGGACGGCTGGTTTCCCACAGGCGACGTCGTCACCATCGACGCCGACGGCTATATCCAGATCACCGACCGCACCAAGGACGTGATCAAGTCCGGCGGCGAATGGATCAGCTCCATCGAACTGGAAAACATCGCCATGGCCCACCCTGCCGTGGCCATGGCCGCCTGCATCGCCCGCCCCGACCCGAAGTGGGACGAACGGCCGCTGCTGGTCGTGGTCAAGCGCGAAGGCAGCACGCTGGAGCGCGACGAGCTGCTGAAGTTCTACGAAGGCAAGGTGGCCAAATGGATGATCCCGGACGATGTGGTCTTCGTCCCGGCCATTCCCCTAGGCGCCACCGGCAAGATTCTGAAAAACCGCCTGCGCGCTGAGTTGACCGCGTCCCCGCAAGCCTGAGGTAAGACTCGGGCTTCAATGCCCCGCAGCTCCCTTGCTGTCAGGGTCGTTGTTGTTCAGCGCGCCGGCCATGCGGGCCAGGGTTTGGATGCCGTGCTGCACTTCCTTGTCGCGCAGCATGTGCATCAGGCCGCCGAAGCCGCCGAGGTGTTTATCGTCGGAGGCTTGACTAGCCTGATCGATCACCGCGCTGATTCTGTCGGGCAGCTTGAGCATCTGCGTCATGGTGGCGTTGAGGTCGGTGTCTCGCAGCCCCTCCGCCGCGAGGATGGCGTTATCGCGCAGTTGCCGCAAAGCGCCCACTTCGTAGAGGGTGACGAGGGTGGCGAGCAGCTCGCGCACGGCGGGCAGCAGCTTGGGGTCTTGCACCAGTTCAGTGAGCGTGAGCACCGCTTCGGTCATTTCGCCGCCGAGGTTTTTCACCGCAAAACTGCCCAGTTCTTCGGCCTGCGCATAGCGGTCGGCCATACGGCCTAGCGCGGCCCATTGCGTCGGGTTGAGTGCAGGGGCGGCCGCGGTCGCCTTCGAGGTATCGGTCATGTCCATGGTGGTCTCCCGTTGCGCTGGCTCAAGCCGCCATTTTTTCGGCCATGATGCGGGCTGCGTCCAGGCCCCACGGCGGCATCTTGCCTTTGGAGCGGAAGAACAGATTTTTGTACTGCATCTTCAGCAAATAGGGAATGTGACCGAGCTTGAGCACCTGGGTGTCGCCGCCGAACCAGGAGTTGGAGCGGATGTAGAAGGCCTGGTTGTTGCCAATGTCGCCAATGCAATACACCACAGGCTGGAGCTTGCCATCGGCCTGCTCGGCCGTGAGCCGCTTCATGTCTTTGGCAATTTGCTTGCCGACGATTTCAGCCTGCTGGTGGCCAATGGCGCCGAGCTTGGGCAGCGTGGCGGCGGCGCAATCTCCCGCAGCAAAGACCGTGGGATATTTTGGGTTGCGCATCAGCAAGTCGGTGATGATGAAGCCCTCGCTGTCGCTGATCGGCAAGCCTTTGAGGAAGGCGTGCGGCGTCCAGTCGGGGAAAATGATTTTCAACTCAGCCTCGACCGACTGACCGTTGGCGAATTCCACGCCCTCCTTGGTCAGCCGCTTGATGTCCTTCGTCTTGTTCATGTAGTGAAAACCCATGCCGCTGGCGATGTCGAGCAACTGACCGACCACTTTTTCGCCAGCGTCTTCGGCGATCAACGCCGCGGGGGTGAACACGGTGATCTTGTCCGGCCCGCCCTTGCCGTTTTGTCCTAGCCAGGTGGCGCAGGCCAGCATGGTTTCGACCGGCGGGCCTTCGCACGCGGCCTCGGCTGCAGGAATGCTGCCGCCGGGATACGGCTCCAGTCCCTTGGCGCCATCGCCCTGGGTGAAGCGCGCCGAGCCTATGGCGATCGGCCCGCCCTTGTAGTCGTGCATCAGATACTGGCGCAGAGCCTCGCCGTAGGTGTTGTCGGTGACGGTGTGGCCGAACTGCGCGAAGCCCTCGATCTTGTCGAACGCCAGCCGATTGCCCAAAGCCACCACCAGATAGTCGTAGGTCGTGGAGGTGGGCGCTGCGCCGGGGCGCTCACTGGGCACATAGTCCACGCGCTTGGCATCCACATCGAGGGCAGTGACTTCGCCCTGGATGAAGCGCGCGCCGATGTCGTGCAGCGGCTCCAGGATGTCCATGGTCATGGTGAGCTGCGGGTTGCGGTTCTCGAATACCTCTGCCGGAATATTGGGGACGTACAACAGGTAGGGTTTGCGGTCGATGACCGTGATGTCCACACTGTCGCCCGCGTATTTGCGGATTTCCTGCGCACTGCCCAGGCCCGCGAAATTGCCGCCCAGAATCAAGACCCGTGGTTTTGCTGCACTCATGGCGTTCTCCTCAAGTGAGTTGTGGATCCGGGGAAAGAGAGCCCAACCCCGGTGGCCGAATTCACCACACCAAGACACCTGTGCGACAACCGACCCTGCACAAACCATAGTCCAGCGAGTATGTCAATTCAAACCAAACATCTCGTTTATTGCATCCATTTACGCCCGCGACGACCTTTCACAGAACAGCGGTAACCAAACGCCGCATTTCAGCAAGACTTCATTTTTGCAGCGTCAACTCTTAAAACTTTGCGCTTCAAACCATCGCCTGCGCCACGGCTTCGTCAGCGCAGGCCGGCCAGATGTGCAGGGCCTCGCGCACGGCCAGGCGTGGGTTGACCGCCTGCGTCACCGCGCTGACCACCGCCGCGCCGGATACCCCGGTGGCCCGCACCGCCGACATTTGCCCCAGGCTGATGCCGCCGATGGCCACCACCGGGTAGCGCGGGGACAACCACTGCCGCCACTGAGTCAGGCGCTCCAGGCCCAGCGGGCGATAGGGCATGGCCTTGAGCGTGGTGGGAAAAACCGGGCCGAGCGCAATATAGGAAGGCCGAAGCGCATGCGCACGGGCGATCTCGGCCGGGGTATGAGTGCTCAGACCCAGTCGCAGCCCGGCCGTGTGGATGGCGGGCAGGTCGGCGGTATGCACATCGTCCTGCCCGAGGTGCACGCCATAGGCGCCCGCCTCGATGGCTTCGCGCCAGTGGTCGTTGATGAACAACTGCGTGCCCGGCACCTCTCGCGCCGCCTGCACAGCTTCGCGAATCTGCATGCGCAATTCGGCGCCCTCGATTTCCTTGATACGCAGCTGGATGGTGCACACGCCCCACTCCAGCAGACGCAGCACCCAGTCCGCATCGGGCACGACGGGATAAAACCCGATCTGCCCGGAGAGCCGCGCGAAATCGGGCGGCGCCTCTTCAGACTGCCCCGGCAACGGCAGCCAGGGCAGATCGTCGCTGTCAGCCCGCGCGTCGGTTCGGGTGTTCGGCCGACCCGGTCCGGCCGCAATGGCCTGATCGATGCCGGCATGCGCTCGCAACTGCGCCTCGGCAGCGGCGTCGAGCACGCTCCAGCCCTCGGCCAGTCGCGCGGCGCACACACTGGCATGAACGCTGCCTGAACCATGCGCACTGCGCGGCAGGCGGCGGCTGACGAGCGGCAGCACCGTGCTGCTGGTGATGTACCAATCTGTGTTGTGCGCCCCCCAGGCATTGCCGCCTTTCACCACCACGGCGCGATGCGGCGCCCCCACCTCCAGCCAACGGCTGCGAATCGCGTTGATCCATGCGGCCGGGGCAGGCCCCATCTCCCAGGCAGGCAGATCGAGCAAGGCGCTGGCCTCCGCACGGTTGGCGGTGATGAGGTCGGCCCGTTGTGCCAGACGCATGGCCAGACCGCCACCGTGCGCTCGGGCCCAGGGCTGAGAGCCGTCCGCCGAAGCCAGTTGCGGGTCCCACACCACCGGGCACTGCCGCGCTTCGACGAACTGCGCCACCTCCTCGGCCACCGCGGCATGGCTGATCATGCCGATTTTCACTGCGGCGGGCTCGCCATCGGCCAGCAAGGTGCGCAGGCTGTTGCGCAGCAAGGCCACATCCGCAGCCTGCACGCCCTGCACGCCGTAGGAGTTCTGCGCAGTCAGCGCCGTGGTGATGCTCGTCCCGCGCCAGCCCAGCGCAGCCCAGGTGGCGAGATCGGCCGCCTGGCCCGAGCCCCCCGTGGGATCGTGAGCGTCAATGGTGAGAAGATAGGCAGTCGTCGTCATATTGGAGTTTTCTCGGTTGTTTACCGCAGTGTAGGCAAGCTGCGCTACGGCTCAAGTCTTGTAAGCTGAGCACACCTATTTCAGTTCGATGGCAAGACCCACTTGTCAACTTTCCCTGATCGTCTCCGTTGGTATCCCATGAAACCAAATCTCGCATTCCCCGCCCTCCTCCTGAGCGCCTGCGTCTGGGCTTTGCCTGCGCACGCTGATGGCCCTCCGGTGAGCATTCAGTTCAGCATCGGCACGCCGCCTCCGCAACCGGTCTATGTGGCGCCGCAGCCGGTGTATGCGCCGCCGCCCGTAGTCGTCGCGGCGCCGCCCACCATGATTTGGCTCCCCGAATTCAGCGGCTATGTCGCGCTGGGGGTATCGCAGCCTTTGTTCTACCTTGGCGGCGTCTATTACTACAACAGCGGTGGACGTTGGTACACCGGCCCGCACTACGGCGGCCCGTGGCATCCCGCCGCACGCATTCCGCCCGGCCTGCGCCAATTCCATGATCGCGACTGGCAGCGGGCCCAAGACCGCGCTTATCGCCACGACCGCGATCCGCAATGGAAGCGTTTCCGCGCCGAGTCGCCCCGCCCCGGTTATCGCCCCGAGGGCGGCCCCCCGGGACAACGCCCAGACCACGGACGCGGCCCGGACCGGCATGACCGGGAACAGCACGGATACGGGCCTGACCATGGGCCAGGCAACGGTCACGGACGCGACAATCACTGAAAGCCGCGAGCGGCAAGGCTGCCATCGCGGCCCTCGGATCAGCGCCCCTGCGCTGTTTTCAGGCGGGCCAGTCCAGCATCATTCGGGTTCCGTGACTCGGAATGCTCTCGACGCTGACCTCGCCGCCATGCAGGCGCACGATGTTGCGCACCAGGGCCAGCCCCAGGCCCAACCCGCCGCGGCTTCGGCTGCGTGCGGCATCGGCGCGGTAAAAGCGGTCGAACAGGTACGGCAGATGCTCGGCGGCGATGCCGCATCCGGTGTCGGCCACTTCAATACGTATTCCGCCACTGTGTGGATGCGCTGAGAGCGTCACCGCACCGCCACGCGGGGTGTGCGCCAAGGCGTTGCCGATCAGGTTGCCCATGGCCCGCTGGAGCAGCATGCGGTCGGCTTGAAAGGCCAATTGCGGTGTCACCCGCACATGAAGGCGCACCTCGGCCTCGGCTGCGGTTGCCTCGAAGAAATCGGCCAGGGTGCGGAGTTCCTGCGCGACATCCAGCCGTTCCAGCCGCAGCGCGGCATCTGGATGCTCGGTCTGCGCCAAAAACAGCAGGGTCTGGATCATTTGCGACAGACGCTCGCACTCTTCCACCGCCGATTCGAGCGCCTCACGGTATTCGCCCGGCTCACGCGGCCTGCCCAGCGCCACCTCCAGCCCGCCCCAAAGATTGGTGATGGGTGTGCGCAATTCATGCGCCATGTCGGCGGAAAACTGGGAGATGCGGCCGAACGATTCCTCCAGCCGTTGCAGGGTGACATTGAAGGCCAGGGCGAGCGTCTGCAGTTCTGCGGGCAGGCGTTGGGTATCGAGCCGTTTGTGCAGGTCTTGCGCACCGATACCGCGTGCGGAATCGGCCATATGCCGCAAGGGACGCAGACCGCGCCAGGCGATGCCATAACCTGCCGCGGCCGCAGCGAGAATGGCCGCGAGCAGCACCGCCGACAGGCGGAGCCGGTAATCGGCCAAAATGCGCGACTCCGCCGTACGGTTCAGCGCCACTTCCAGGCGCATGGGTGTGAGCGCTGCCCCTGCCGCAACCCGCGCCGTCAGCGGCAGCAGGGCGGTGAGGTAATGCTGATCGTGAGGCAAATGCACTTCGTGCAATCGCGGCGCTCCCTCAACGCCCGGCGTGAGAAAAGCGGCCTCATTCAGCGCACGGCTAAAGCCCGGTGTTTGCAGCAGCACGGCCCCACGAGCGTCCAGCAGGCGCAGGTAGAGGTCGCGCGGCGCATCCGGCGGCAGCTTGAGATAAGCCTCCTGACCCACCTCATCACTCTGCACGGGGTGGGTCTGCAGCAGCGCGGCAACGGTATCGAGTTTGCGCAGTACCGACTCGCGGTCTTCCTGCATCATGCGCGCGCTCAGGCCCCAGTACACCCAGCTGCTTGCCGCCAGCAGGATGAGCGCCAATGTCAGCGAAAACGCTCCCGCCATCCAGGCCGCCAGCGAGCGCGGCGGCAGCCCGTACTGGCGCAGACGGCGCAGCGCAAAGTCGGCCCAGCCCAGCAGGCCCATGCCTTGCCTCTTTCGGCCCTCGCCTGCCTGGGTTCGCGGGGAAGACCGGGAAGCGACCACGGCCTCGGTCGAATCACTTTGCATCGCGCACTTCCAATACATAACCCACCCCGCGAACGGTGTGCAGCAGCGGCGCGGGGAAGGGCTCGTCGAGCTTGCTGCGCAAGCGACGAATGTGTACGTCCACTACATTGGTGTCGCTATCGAAGTTCATATCCCAGACCTGTTCGGCAATCAGGGTGCGCGACAGCACCTCGCCAGCGCGTCGTGACAACAGCGCCAGCAGCGCGAACTCCTTGGGGGTGAGCGCCAGCCGCTGCCCGCTGCGCTCGGCGCGCTGGCGATGCATGTCAACCCGCAGATCGGCCACTTCCATCACGTCGGGCAGGCGCGTGACACCGCGCCGCAGCACACTGCGCACCCGCGCCAGCAGCTCAGAAAACGCGAAAGGCTTGACCAGATAGTCGTCGGCGCCCAGCTCCAGCCCGCGTACCCGATCGGCCACGCCGTCGCGCGCGGTGAGCATGAGCACCGGGGTGGTCTGCCGCGCCCGCAGTTCGCTCAACACACTCCAGCCGTCGCGGCCGGGCAGCATGGCATCGAGCACGATCAAGTCGTACGGCTGGGTCAGCGCCAGATGCAGACCATCCGTGCCATCGACGGCGACATCCGCGATGAAGCCGTTCTCCCCGAGTCCGCGCTTGAGATAGGCCGCCGTTTTGGCCTCATCTTCGACAATGAGAATTCGCATCCCCGCATTGTCGGCCCGCCGCGGGCAGAGCGACGTATCGGTCTGCAACATGACGGAATCGTCATGCGGACTTCATGTCGGCGTCAAGCCCCGCAGTGCAGCATGCGGGAATGACAGCACGCTCATCAAACCGCTCTTACGCGGGTCGATTGCTACTTGCAGCTCTATTCGCAGCGCTGCTGGGCGGATGCGCGAGCGCACCGGCTTTGCCCCCCGAAGTCACTCCGCAAGCCAGCGCCCATGCACTGCAACACCGCAGCCTGCTCGATCCGCGATTGCAGCGTTTTATCGCCCTGCAGACGGGGACGCCGCACCCAATCGCCCAGCCCTGGACGCTGCAAGATCTGAGTCTGGCCGCCCTCTACTTCCACCCCAGCCTGAAGGTGGGCCGCGCCGACGCGCAACTGGCCCAGGCCGACTTGCAGATCGCCCGCCAGTATCCCAACCCCAGTCTGCAGCTCGGTCTGAAATACGGCACCGCGGCCGGGCTGCTGGCGCCGAGCCCGTGGACTGTGGGCATGGCCATCGGCCTGCTGCTGCAATCGCAGGCTCAACGCACCTCAGAGACCTCGCGTGCCGAGGCGGGCGTGCACGCTGCGCAGTTGCTGCTGAGCGGCGCGCGCTGGACGGTACGCGACCAAGTGCAACAGGCCTATGTCTCGCTTTGGGCGGCGCAGCAAAGGGTGCATCTTCAGCAACGAGTGCTGGAAACCGATCTAGCCTTGCAAGGCCGCACCGCCGCGCGAGCGCAAGCAGGTGTGGACTCACCACTGGCCGCCGCGTTGGCCCAGCAGGCCGCACAAAACGCCGCCCTGCAAAAGAGCCGCGATATCGGCGCGGAAGGCGCCGCCCGCGTCGCTCTGGCCGGTGCGATGGGTCTGCCGATTGCCGCGCTGCAGGGAATGAAAATCGACTTTTCTGCGCTTCACAGCCTTCCAACCCTTCCAGATGCAACCCAGCTAACGCAGTTGCGGCGCAAGGCGCTGGAACAGCGCGACGATGTTCGCGCCGCCTGGCAAGAGGTGCTCTCGGCGCAGGCCGCCCTGCGGCTGGCGCAGGCCCAGAGCGACGGCGGGCCGCCGTCGATCGCCCCCGGCGCCGAGCGCGATCAGGGTGTCAACCGTCTGATGCTCGGCGCTCGCATCCCTCTGCCCCTGTTCAACCAGCATCAGGGCCAGATCGCTGCCGCCCGCGCGCGTTTGAGCTTGCGAGAGGCCCTGCTCAAGCAAACGCAGGCGCGAGTGCTCGTGCGCATCGAACGGGCGGAAACCGCCCTGCAGACCGCACAAGACCGGGTGCGCCAGGCCGAGCAATTGATCGCCGCCAATCGGGCATTGCTCAACGCCGACCTTGCCGCCCAGCACCGCGGACTGCTTGGACCGGAACCTGCCCTGCGTGCGCAACTGCGACTTCTGTCCACCGAGCAGGCGGCGCTGCAAGCGCGCGCCGATCAATGGCAGGCGCTCGGCGCATTGCAGGGCGCGCTCGAGCAACCCATTCTTTCGGCAGCCCGGTCGCGGCCTTCCAACTCGGCGCCGCCCGCTGTCATGCCGCCCACTGTTGCGCCGCATCTGTCTCAAGTGGTCTGGCGCAAGGAGTAAAGCCTGATGCAGAGCAAAAAACCCTTACTCCTCCGCCTCAGCCTTGCGGCCTGTTGCGCGGCCGCGTGCTGGCTGGGGGCCACTTCGGCGCAGGCCGCCTTGCCGCACCCCGTGCTGTGGAGCGCAGCGCAGATGGCGTCGGCCGACTTGCGGATCGAGCACCTCACGCCCGCGAATTACCGCACGCGATTCACCGCCAGCGCCACCGTCCAGAGCCCTGCGAGTTTGCTGCGCAGCCTGACTGCACTAGACGCGGCAAGGTCGCGGCTCAAGGTCGCTCAAAGCAACCTGCAACTCGCCGCCATGCAGGCGCAGCGCGATCAGGGGCTATTCGAGGCCGGACAAAATGTCGCGCTGGCCGAGGTGCAGCAAGCGCAGGCGGCGGCCGAGCAAGCGCGGGCCGAGGTCGACAGCGCCCGTGCGGCAGTGGACGTGGCTCAAGCACAGCTCACCGCCCAGCTTGGCACGGCGCTGGCGTCGCAACTGAGCAGGCAAACTGCGCTGCGGCAGGCCATTCTGAATGGAAGCGAACTCATCGTCGATCTCACCCTGCCGCCGGGCCGAGCCCTGCCCCAGACAGCGCAAGTCGAACTGCATATTCCAGGCAGCCAACGCACAGTGCACGCCCGCGTCATCGGCCCGGCCGCTGCGGCCTCCAGCCAGTTGCAGGGATGGCGCGAGGTGCTCATCGCCCCCGCCGCGCCCGGTCTGATGCCGGGGCTGGAATTGGTGGCCGAAGTGCAGTCCGCACGAGCGCAATCTGGCGTCAGGCTGCCGTCCAGCAGTGTGGTGTGGACTGACGCCGAGGCGGTCGTGTTCGTCGCCACCTCAGCCGAAGGCAAGGCCCGCCATTTCACCGCGCGCAAGGTGTCCACCGCCTGGCCGCTGCACGGCGGGTATGTGCAGCCGGGCTGGGGCGCGGTGGATGTGGTGACGCGCGGCGCCGGACTGGTGCTGACGCCGCCACCGAAACCGCACGCCCTACCCGCGGTTGGCGGAGACGACGACTGATGGCTCGCACCTCGGGTTGGCAAGCCGCGCTCATCGCCTTGAGCATTCGTCGCCGTGGCGTGGTGCTGGCGCTGGCGGTCTTGCTCGCCGCGCTGGCGGTGAACGTCGCGCGCACCGCGAGTACCGATGTGTTCCCCGAATTCGCCGCCAAGATGGTGAAGGTGCAGACCGAGGCCACCGGCCTGTCGCCCGAGCAGGTGGAACTGCTGGTCACCAACCCGCTAGAGGCGGCGTCCAGCGGGTTGCTGGGGGTGAAGCAGGTGGCGTCGAAAAGCCTGCCGGGTATTTCGATACTGAAGCTGTACTTCGAGGCCGACACCCAGCTGCAGGAGGACCGCTGGCGCGTGGCGCAACACCTCGCCAGCGTGCATCTGCCTGCGGGCGTCGGGCCGCCGCGGCTGATTCCATTGACCTCCAGCACCGGCACGGTGTTGATGGCCGGGCTGACTTCGCACCGCAAAAGCCTGATGGATCTGCAGTCCATCGCGCAATGGGATATTCGCCCGCAACTCATGGCCGTGCCCGGCGTGGCCAATGTGCTGGTGTTCAGCCAGCAGGTGCGGGCGCTGCAGGTGCGGGTCGATCCGCAGGCGCTGCAGCGCTTTCATCTCGATCTGCAGCAAGTGCAGGCGGCCACCCAGCACGCCACGGGGCTGCTGGGCGCGGGCTTCATGCCCACGCCGCAGCAACGCGTGCTGCTGGTCAGCCACGGCGCGGCCGACACCCCGCAGGCGCTAACCGACACCGTGCTGCGCGCCACGCCGGACGGCGCCATCACTCTGGGCGATGTGGCGCAGGTGGGCTATGCCTCGCTGCCCGCCATCGGCGGCGCCAGTATCAGCGGCCAGCCGGCAGTCATCCTCAAGATTCAGGAGTCTTACGGCGCCAACACTCTGCAGGTGACGCGTGGCGTGCAGGCGGTGCTGCAGCGGCACCGGGCCGCGCTCGCGGCGCAGGGCATCGCGCTGCATGCCAAGCTGTTCCGCCCGGCGGACTTCATCACCATCGCCATGCGCAATGTGCGCGATTCGCTCGTGCTGGGCGCGCTGCTGGTGGTGCTGGTCATTGCGCTGACGCTGCTGGACTGGCGCGCGGCGCTGATCTCCTCGCTGGCCATTCCGCTGTCGCTGCTGGCCGCGGTCACCGTGCTGGTGTGGATGAGTGTGACGCTCAATGTGATGACCCTGGGCGGCCTGGCGATCGCTATCGGCGTGGTGGTGGACGATGCGGTGATCGACGTCGAGAACATCCTGCGCCGACTGCGCGCCAACGCCGTGGCCGCGCTCCCGCAGCCGCCGTTGCGCGTCGTGCTCGCTGCCTGCCTGGAAGTGCGCGGCGCGGTGGTTTACGCCACCGCAGCGGTGCTGCTGGTCATCGTGCCGATCTTGTTGCTGCCGGGGCTGTCGGGCCGCTTGTTCGCGCCGCTGGCGCAGGCTTATGCGCTGTCGGTGCTGGCCTCGCTTGCGGTTGCGCTCACGGTCACGCCAGCGCTGGCCGCGTTGCTGCTGGCCGGGCGCGATCACCGGCTTCATACGCCTGCCCCGGTACGCGTCGCCCAACGTGGCTATGGCGCCCTGCTCCACCGTCTGCTGCCGCACTGGCTGCCCGCGGCACTCATCACCCTTCTGCTCGTTGGCGGTGCGGCGCTGCTGGCGCAGGGCATGGGCGGCAGCTTTCTGCCGCCGCTGCAGGAAGGGCAATACATCGTGCACATGCGGCTGGCGCCGGGCGCCTCCATCCAGGCTTCGCTGGACGAAGGTGCGCGCGTGACCCAGGCGCTCGAACGCTTGCCCCAAGTCCGTTTGGTCGCGCAGCACACCGGCCGCGCCACGCTTTCGCCCGACGCCTCCGGCACGCAAAGCAGTTCGCTCGACGTGAATCTCAAACCGGGTGCCGATTCGGCGCAGGCGCTGGCCGCCATCGAGCGCGTGCTCGGCGGTTTTGCCGGGGCCAGCTTTCGCGTCAACAGCTTTCTCACCGAGCGCATGGACAACACCGTGGCCAGCGGCGCGGGTGCGCCGCTGGTGGTGCATGTGCTGGGCAACCATCTGCACACCCTCGATGCCGTGGCCGCCCGAGTGGCCACCGTGCTGAGCCGCCTGCCCACGGCCACCGGCGTGCAGTTGCAGGCGCCACCCGGAGTGCCGCAACTCGACATCAGCCTGGATGCGCAGGCGCTGCGTCGCTGGGGGCTGCAGCCGCTGCCAGTGCTGCAGACCATCCAGACCGCGTTTGCCGGCCGCATCACCGGCACAGTGTTCCACGGCGCGGTGCCGGTGCCGGTGCGCGTGGTGCTGGACCGCAGCGCCCGTAGCAATCCGCAGGCACTGGGCGATCTGCTGATTCGCACGCCGATGCTGGGCTTCGTGCCGCTGTCGCAGCTGGCGCGCATCAGCGCCGCCAGCGGCCCGTCGGACATCCGCCATCTGGGCGGGCAGCGGGAGCAGACCGTGCTGGCTTCCACCACATCGGCCAATCTCACCGGCTTTGTGCAGCGCGCCCGCGCGGCCATTGCCCGGCAGGTGCAACTGCCGCCAGGCGTCACCCTGCAATTCGAGGGCGAAGCGGCGCAGCGCAGCGCCACGCTGCAGCGGCTGGGTGTGGACGTGCTCGGGGTGCTGGCCGGGTTGATCCTGCTGCTGTCGATCGCCTTGGGACGCAGACCTCATGCGCGGGAGGGGCATGCGGCCACGCCACTGCAGGCCGCTTCCACCACGACGCGGCAGGTCCTGCTGGTGCTGCTCTCGGTTCCCACCGCTTGGGCGGGCGGCGTGTTCGCCGCCTGGCTGGCGGGCGGCGTGCTCTCGCTGGGCGCGGTGATCGCCCTGCTCGCGCTAATGGGCATCAGCCTGCGCAATGCCATTCTCATCTTTGCCCATGCCGCGCAATTGCAGCGCGAGCAGGGCCTGGACTGGAACACCGATACCCTGCAGCGCGCCGTGGCCGACCGTTTGGCCGCCATCGTGATGACCAGCCTGGTCACGGCACTGGGTGTGCTGCCGCTGGCGCTAGGCCTGCATGCGCCGGGGCGCGAAATCGAAGGGCCGATGGCGGTGGCGCTGCTCGGCGGACTGCTCACCAGCTTGCTCTACAACCTGTTCGTGCTGCCCTCGCTGGCGCTGCGTTTTGGCGTGGCCCATCCCCGGAACCGGGCGCCCGAATGAAGACTCTTACCGCTCACACTCATCCCTCGTTTGCAACCGGCACGAAGCGGTGGTCGCCGCCGGTTGTTGCACAACCCGCCATCGCCAAGGAGATCAACTTGCACACGTCCAACCCCCTGCGCGCTCGGGCGCGCAATGCCGCGGCAAGCGCGCTGCTGTCAGCCGGCGCTCTGCTACTGGCGCCCGGTAGCTTCGCCGCCACCGCCGCAACGTCCCAGGCAACGCCGGTCTATGTGCACATGAACGGCGCGAACATGTTTCTGGAAAACGTGGTGGTGGTGCGCCCCGGGCAAAAGGTGGTGTTCGTCGATCAGGACACGGGCGCGCACACCATCATCGGCTACAACCCGCTGACGGGCAAAACCAGCACCCGCTTCGATGGCGCCGTGCAAGGCACGCCCGGCCCAGGACACCCGGTGAGCACCTACGCGATTGCGTTCAAGCATCCGGGGTTGCAGTTCTATTACTGCTCGGTGCACGCCGAACTGGCGAAGGAGCCGGGCGGCCGCACCGTGCCGAAAAAACGCCCCACCGTGCACGGTTTCGGCGACCCGATGGCCGGGCTGATCATCGTCACCACCGACAAACGCCTGCTGGCCGACAACCCGCCGACGACGCACGAGAAAATTCTGCCGGGTTACTTTGGCGGCTGAGATCAGGTCACGGTGAACTGGCCCATCATGCCGTTGTCTTCATGCTCCAGAATGTGGCAATGGAACATGAAGGGATGGGCATCACCCGCCGGTTGACCGAAGTGGGCGATGAGCCGCACGGTTTCGCCCCGCCGCACCAGCACAGTGTCTTTCCACCCGGCTTCGTGCGCGGGCGGCGGGCTGCCGTTGCGGCTCAAAATCTGGAACGAGGTGCTGTGATAGTGGAAGGGATGCGCCATATGGCCCTGATTGGCGACTTCCCAAATCTCGGTGGATCCCAGGCGCAGCCGCTGGTCGATGCGGGCCATGTCCATGTGGTGGTGGTTGATGGAAAACAGCTTCTGCCCTCCAACCCCCAGGCTCATGCCGCCAGGACCGACTTCGCTCGCATCCATCGCCTGCGAGCCGCTGCGCATGCTCCCCATACCCTCCATACCCCCCATTGCGCCGCCCATCATGTTGCCCGACATGCCCTGCAAGGTGAAGCGGCGCACTGGCGCGTCGGCACGCAACACGGGCAGATCCACCATGCGGGTGGGAAGCCGTGCGGGGGTACCCGCAGGCGGGCCGACTCTGAACTCCAATAGGTCAAAGCCTTGGTGATCGAAGGCGTCGGCGTCCATCGGCATGGAGCTCAGATCCGGCACCACGACGCCGGAATCGCTGCGCAATACCAAGCGCTTGCCCTGATCGCCGCGTAGGTCCACCAGGATTTCAGCGCGCTCGCTCGGCGCCAGCAACAAGGTGTGCACCGGCACCGGGCGCGGCAACAAACCGGCATCGGTGGCGACGACATGAAACACGCGGCCATCGGCAAACGCCAGATTGAACACCCGGGCATTGGCCGCATTGAGCAGGCGCAGCCGCACCCACTGCGCCGGCGCGTTCCAGTACGGCTGCTCGCGACCGTTGACCAGAAAGCGATCGCCCTTCATGCCCATGCGATCCATCATGCGGGTCATGTAAAGCAGTCGGCCATCGGCAGCGAGACGGCGGTCCTGCAGGATGAGGGGAATATCGTCCACGCCGTATTGCTGCGGCAAACCCAGGTGTTGGTCAGCAGGATCGTCCACCAGAAACAGGCCGCCCAGGCCCGCATAGACATGCGGCCCGGTACGGGTGTCAGGATGGGGGTGATACCAGAGCGAGCCCGCGGGCTGCTGCAGGGTGAAGTGCACGCGGCGTTGCCCGCCGGGCGCGATGAGACTTTGTGGCCCGCCATCCATCTCGCCCGGCACATGCGCGCCATGCCAATGGAGGGTGGTGGACTGATCCAGCGCGTTGTTCAGATCGATTTGCACGGCTTTGCCGCGCGGCACGCGCAGCGTGGGGCCGAGCACCGCACCGTTGTAGCCCCAGGTGGCGGTCTGCAGACCATCCACCAGCATGCTGCGCCCCGGCGCCATACGCAGGGCGTAATGCAGCACGCCGTCGCGCGGCTGGCCATGAAGCTCCGGAGGAATGAGCAAGGCGCGGCTGAACACGCCGACTCCTGGCGCAGCAGCCGTCGGCTGTGACTGCCCCATGTCCATGCCCGCCATGCCGCCCATGCCCGGCATCCCCGCCATGCCGCCCATTCCAGCGCCGCGCGCCTGCCCGGCAACCGCAACGCCCAGCGCCCCCAGCGCCCCCAGCGCCAACAATGCTTTGCGACGGGGCAGATTCAACGTTGCATCCTCTGCGCTGGGAACAGTCTGGCGTTCAGCGGGTGATTTCATGGCGCGCCTCTCTTTAATCGTTGGGTCAACATACCGGGCACTGTATGCGGATGCCGTCTGCCGAGTTGTGTGCAGATGTCATCAAACCGTGACGTTTTGCTAAGCGTGCGCTCATTCCAGAAGACGACACTCCTTCCATCGCAAACGGTTTGCGATCGCCGCATCCAGCGGTGTTTCGCTCGCAAGAGTTCATAAGGAGTTTGATCATGCAACAACGCAACAAAACCGCATTTCTGTTCGCCAGCGCGCTGGCTCTTGGCCTGGCCGGCGCCGCTGGCTCCGCCTATGCCATGGACGGTTCGCAATACACCAAGGAAGCCAAGGTGACGCTGGATGAAGCGCGCGCCATCGCTCTCAAAGCCCTCCCTGGCGCCACCATCACCGACCAGGAACTCGAAAAGGAAAAGGGCGGCAGCGGCCTGCGCTATTCCTTCGACCTCAAAGTGGGGCAGACCGAGCATGAAGTGGGCGTGGACGCCCAGACCGGCGCCGTGCTTGAAAACAGTGTCGAAGGCGCCAACGCCGACTGATCGACCCCGCCTGAGCAGGCAACACAAAACCCTCGCTTCATTTCAACCCGGCGCCGCCGGGTTTTTTTGGGCCCATTTTCTCAGTCGTCGAGACTGATCTCCTGAGCCAGATTCAGGCTACCGGATTGGATGAAGCTCACATCAACTTTCGCCCCGTTGACCAGTTTTCCATTCTTGGGCATGGCGCCGTTGATCTGGATGGTCAGGGCGTTGATCTCAAAGCTGCTTGCCGTGAGGTTGTAGAGCGTGCCTTTGGTCTCCAGCACGGGCGAGGACGTCCCATCGCTGGAGCCAGAGGAGGCCTGCACTTTCTGAAATGACACGCTGTAGGCCAGCAGCCCGCTCGCCGTATTGGTGGCTTCGATCTCCACGTTGGCCCCATCGATCAATTGCGCGACCGTCCCATGGCTGAACACCACATTCGGGGCGAGCGTGACCGGGAAGGTCTGGGTCTTTCCGTCGTCCTGCACGCTTAGGCTGAAGACGCCGCTGGCCAGATTCACCGCGCTGACCGTGCCCTGATAGTCCACCGTGCCGCCATCGGGCGCCTGGCTGAGCACGGCCACGCTGCTGGCCGTCACCAGATTGCCGCTGCTGCCCGCCACTTGGCCGACCACGTCCACAAACACCCCGTTTCGTAGCGAGGCGGCGGTGCCGCCGGTGAACACCACGTTCGCCGCAGACGCATCCACCGGTACGCCGCGCACCAGAAAATTGCTGGCGCTCACAAAGCCGGTGATGGTGCCGCGCAATTCCACCTGCGCGGGGTTGTTCGCGTAGGTGCGCAAAGATGTGGCGGTGAGCACCCCGGTGGAGGCATCGGCCTGCCCCTGCACCACTACATACGCGCCATTGCTCAGGCTCTGCACTGCGCTGGCGAGATTCGCCGCACTGGCATCGACCGGGATGCCCGCGACCTGGAAGCGGCTGCCCGCCAACTGCGCCACCAGTCCGCCCACCTGCGCCGGGCCGGAAACGCCGCGCAGGGTGCGCACGTTGACCGCGCCTGCTTGAATCGCGCCATTGGCCGCAGGTGCCGTGTTGCTCCAGACATTCACCAGTTGTCCATTCGCCAGCGCCATGCCCGACGGCGTGATCAGGGTTGAAGCCTGAGTCTGCACCAGGGTGGTGCCAATCTGGAAGCTGCCGTTCGCCGCATTGAGATGGCTGACCACGCCGGTCAGCCGCGTCACCGGATTGCTGGCGGGCAACTGCTCGATGCGGGTGGCCTGGATATAGCCCTGCCCGCTGGCACTTTGGCCGTAGGCGCCGTGTACCTCCACCTGCATGCCGCCCTGCAGACTGGAAAAATCGTTCAACCCGGTGTAGTAGGTCACCGGCCCGGCGTCTGCATTGCTGTTCACCCGAACCGCCACGCCATTGACCGTGAAGCCGCCTGCACCCAGGTTGGCGACCGGCCCCATCAGCTCAGGATCGATGACCACTTTGCTCGGATGCCCCTGGGCGTCGAGACGAATCTGCAACTGGTCGCCCAGATTCACCGCAGTGGAGGAAGTCTGCGCCTCTTCGTCCTGATCGGTGCCGGCGTAGTAAACCGGGCTGGCGCTGCTGTAGGCGGTGCCATCGAGCACCACACTGCCGAAGCCGGTGACGGTGCCGGTGGAAATGCCCGTGCCGCCCGTGCCGACGCCGCCCGTCGTGGCCACCGTGCCACCGCCCCCACAGGAAGCCAACAAGGCGGCCAGCAGAACCAGCGCCGCCGCGCCCAGTTTGCGCAAATGATTTTTATGCATCGTCACGGTCGTCTCCCGTTGCCGTGGGGTCGGGCTGCGGCGTCTGCTGCGAGACATCCTCCGCCCAGTAGTAGGCGCCAAAACGCAGGCGGCAGGTGGCATCGGCGCGGCCTTGGTCGGCCGCATAACGCCGGGTGGCCTCTGTGATCATTTCGGCGCGTGCCTGCGCCCACAGCTTGCGCGCCAGCTCGCCCAGTTCTCTGGACGATTCGGGCGTCACGCCCTCGGCGAACACGCTTTGCTCGAGTTGGGGCGGCTGCCCCAACAAATTGCCGACGGCCGCCGCCGCATGGTCCGACAGATTGGCGCCGAACAGATCGAGCAGATCACGCGATCCCGGCGGCGGCACAAAGCCCTCGCGGTGCGGCACGATCCATTCCTGCCCCTTCACGGTCTTGACTGTCACCAGCCCGAGGCGCAGCAGATCGGTCAATGCGGTAAAGGGATGGATGTCCTGCGTGACGTTGCGCGCCAGGCTGTCGAAAGACGGCGCCGGCCCCAGACGCGGCAAAGGCTTGGGGCGTTTGCGCCGGTCGCGATAAAGAGGGTCTTGCACCCAGCGGGCGAACACCTGCGAACTGATCGACATCTCCTGCGCGATGCGGCCGCTCAGCCCATTCGTGCGCCATTCGCGCACATCTTTGCGGTGCACGCCGCTGAGCAAGCTGATGGCCGAATCGGTGTCTTTCTGCCCCGAGCGCAGCAGCTCCAGCCTGGCCTGCTCGATAAACAGGGGCTTGAGTTCCGCGGCGAGACGGGTGTAGTCCAGGCCACTGGCCAGCAGCAGGCGCGCCAGCGGTGCCATGACTTGCGCGAGCGCCCGCAACACATCCTCCGACGCAGGCATTGGATGCTCTGGCGGAGGAGGGCAAGGCAGACGGCGCGGGGGGCGTCCCATGAGTTTTGATCGAGGTGCTTGAAGACGTTTGAAGGCGTTGACCGAAGTTTAATGCAAGATTTTTATTGCATGTTATTTTTTCCCATCTATTATTCCGGCACGCATCGTCATGCGGCGCGCCACCGACCCATTCTTGGAGATCCTCATGCAGCCCTCGCAACCCCGCACACGTTCCACCCGAAAACTCTTGCCCATCGCAGCCGCCCTGGCGCTCAGCCTGAGCGCCTGCGGAGGGGGCGGCGGCGGCACGGCCCAGATCAACCCGGTCGCAGCCAACACCACGCTCAAAGGCGCCGTGATCGATGCGCCCATCGCCAACGCGGCGGTGACGTTCACTACGGTTGCCCCCATGGGCCAGCCAGGCTCGGTGGTGGTGGGCACCGCCACGGCAGACGCCAGCGGCAACTACACCGTGCAGGCAACTTTGCCCAACACCTCCGTACCGCTGTTTGCCAATGCCACCTCGCCGGACGGCCAGGTAGTACTCACCGCCTATCTGGGCACGAGCAGCGCCGTGCTCGCCGCGGGTTCGCTCACATCGGCCAACTTGCCGAATCTGGTCATCAGCCAGGTGACCACCGCCGCGCTGGCGGTCTATATCGCCTCGGGCGGCAGCTATGCCAACCTCACGCCCGCTCTTTATGCAGCGCTGCTGTCCCAGCATCACGATGACATCCTCGCGCTGTCCGCCGCGATCAAGGCCGTGGCCGACGGCTACTGCGCTCGCCCGGCGCAGTATCACGACACCGAAGACATGGCGCATGACATCGCCAAACAGGGGCTGTCCAACAACGCAGCCAGTGCGCTGAACTCGGCGTCGACCACGCTCGGCCCGAGTTGCGACGGCAACCTCAAGTCGCTGATGCAGTACATCTCGTCAGATGAACGCTGGGCGCCTGAGCTTGACCTCGGCGACGTGCTGGAGCAAGGCGCACCTGCCGTGGCTCCTGGCACTTACAGCCTGCAGGGCGTGCTGGCGCAATCGGGCATGAGCGCCCTGCCCATGCTGCCGACCCCGCCGGCTTCCACCGCATCCGCTGCATCCATTCCCACACAGACCAGAACTCTGCCACCTGGCATTCTCAACACCCTGGTCAGCGTGGACGCCAACGGCAACCTCAGTTCGGCGGACGGCAGCGGCACTGTGACCGGCGTGATCGTCGGCAACCTGATGACCCTGACGGTGAATGACGGCCAAGGCAACACCTATGTGCTGGCCGGCAAGGCCGGGCTGCTGCCGAGCGGATTTGTCGTCGGCGGCACGGCGCCCGCACCCAGCCCCAGTGTGCCTGCGAGCAGCGCTTCATCGACCGCCAGCGTCCCAAGCGCCAGCGTCGGCTATGGCCTGCGCATGGGCGGCCGCACCCAGTCGGGCGGCGTACTTACCCGCTTCGATGCGGTGCTGGTGCCGCAGAACAGCGAGCCGGGCTGGGCGCAAATCGCGCAATACAGTTCTCAGCGCAGCGACGGGGTGAATTGTCGAAGCAACAGCGGCATGTTTGGCGTGCGCCTCATGGGGACGGGCGCCACAGTAGGAGGACTGGTGCTCGGCGCCTGCGTCATGCCGCAGACCGCAGGGCTTGATCTCAGTCAGGCTCTACCCAGCGGGAATGGACACAACTACAGCGACGACGATTTCATGCCCCGCGCCAGCGTGGGCTTCGGCAATTTTTCCCTCAACAACACCCGCACTACGCCCTACATCCTGAGTGCACCCAGCGTCACCATCACCCAGTCCAATCCCTCCGGAAAAAGCAGCACCTTCACCGGCCAGATGTTCTATGTCATGGGCGCCAAGGACATGATCTACAGCACCGCTGCGCCCGCTTCCAACGGCCTGTTCGTGATGAACGAAAACCCGCTGGATACGCTGCAGGAAAATCCCGCCCATCAGGACCATTGACCATGGGTGCGCCAGAGTTCATCGCACCGTCGGCCTTGTCTTCTGCAGACTCTCTCCTACAGGCCCAGTGGGTGCGGGAGCGGCTGGACGCCGCCAGCAGCAGCGACGCCTTTGCGCGCGCCCAACTGCGGCTGGCCTTGCAGGAACAGCGACTGCGCGTGGCCTATCAGCCCATCCTGCGTCTGGACGATCTGCAGACGATGGGCCAGGAGGCGCTGGCGCGTCTGCTGACCCCGCAAGGGCGGGTGGTGACGGCGGAGGCGTTCATCGGCACGGCCGCTAAATTAGGCATCGAGCCGCGCATCGACGCTGTCATCACCGCGCAAGCCATGGCCGCCTGTCAGCCCGTACCGTTCGCGGCGGCCCCGGGGAAATTGTTCCTCAACTGCTCCAGCGCGTTCCTGGCTGAGCCGTCCTGCATGGACAAGCTCGCGCAGCAGCACCGGCACTGGCAGCAGAAGCAGAGCGGCGCCGATACAAGCCAGACACCCTGGGTGCTGGAAATCACCGAGCGCAATCTCGACACCGATCCGGCCCGCCTGCTTGCGAACCTCGAGCCCTTGCTCGATCTGGGCTTTGAACTGGCGCTCGACGATTTCGGCAGCAATCACAGCGCCTTCCCCTATCTGCTGGCCCTGCCCATCCGCTATCTCAAACTGGACCGAAGCCTGGTGCAGACGGGCCTGCGCACGGCCAAGGGCGAGCAGGTGATGCGCCACCTGCTCCAGCTTGCGCTAGACCTGAACCTCATCACCATCGCCGAGGGCGTGGAAAGCCAGGCGGCGCTGCAGTACCTGCGCGACCTCGGCGTGCATTGGGGACAGGGGTTTTTCTGGGGGCAGCCAACCGCCGTGCGGTCGACGCTATGACGCCCGACATGTCCTCCACCGCGCCTTCACTCGAAATACCCATCTGCCCGTCAACCCGTTTCCAACCCGAACCGTTCATCCCATCATGCAAACCACCAACTCCCACCCCCGCTTGCCTCATTTGTTCGCAAAAACCCTGGCGGCAATCGCGCTGAGCACTGTCGTCGCGCTTCCCGCCGCGCAGGCGGATGACTCCCCACTCTGGTCACTGGCCATCGGCGTGCCGGGGCTGATCGCCAACGTCGGCAACGCCTACCCGGTGGCGCCGCAGCCGGTCTATGTGGCGCCACCGGTGCAATACGTTCCGGCTCCGGTCTATTACGCCGCACCGCCGCCCTATTACGCCCCCGGACCCCAATACCGCGGAGAAAGGCGCGATCACAGGCATTGGGATCGTCACCATGGAGAAGACGACCGCGGCGGCGACTGAGACGAGCGCGCACCCGGGCAGCGCCTGCCATCGCTCTGTGGGCGTTCACAGCTCGCTCCCTCCGGGGGGGCAATGCGGATGACGAAATCGTCATCCGCTTTTCATTTTCACGAGCGCATGTGTTCACGAAAATGTGGCGCTTGCACGCCCAACAGGCTCCTGGCGGTTACAGGCCAATTTGCCAAACTCTTTGCCAAACTCCATTCGCAATTCGCTTTTCATGCGTCATAGCACCTCCCTGCATTGCTCAACCCCACAAGCCGCAGCAACGCCTGCTCACAAGCTAGGGCGGATCGCGGCGCTGGCCGATGCGCGGTGGCGAGCCAGTCTTCTGGTTGATGGCCTTGTACTGCTGATTGCAGCGGCGAGCCTGTTCTGGCGTCTGGGTGCCGCCCCCATCCGCGACACCAACGAGGCGCTCTATGCCAGCATTGCCCTGACGATGGCGCATGGCGGATCGTGGATCATCCCCCATCTCGACGGCGTTCCCTACATCGAAAAGCCGCCGCTGCTTTATTGGTTGATGGCGCTGAGCTTCAAGGCCTTCGGCGCCGGGGCCTGGCAGGCGCGGCTGCCCGACGCCGTGGCCGCGTGGCTGACGGTGCTCGGGTGCATCGTGTTGGGCCGGGCGGTGTCCGCGCCGCTTGCGGGCCGGTTCGCCGCGCTGGTCACCGGCACGGCATTGGGCTATGTGCTGGTCGCCCGCTACATCCTGTTCGATCCGCTGATGGTGTTTTTCTGGCTGTCCGCCCTGGCTCTGCTGGTGCTTGCGGTGGAGCGCCGGCAGCGGGTCTGGCTGCGTGCCGCCGCTGTTGCAGTGGCGCTCGCCACGCTGACCAAAGGCCCGGAGGCGCTGCTGTTGCTCGGCCTGGTCGCCCTGGTGCAACTGCTGGCGGCCCCCGGCGCATGGAAGCGCAGCGAACTGCTGAAGTTCTATCTCGATCCATGGGCCATCGCCCTTTTCGTACTGGTTGCGGCCCCCTGGCATCTGGCCGCGCTGCGCATCCTGCCGGGTTTTGGCTGGTTTTTCTTTGTCAACGAAACCATCGGCCGGTTTCTGGGCACCCGCATTCCGGATGATTTTCATCACGGGCCTTGGTGGTACTACGGCCCCAAGCTGCTGATCGGCTTTTTTCAGTGGACGCCGCTGCTCGCCGTGCTCGCCGCGTTTGCGCCCCGCTTGCACGGCGACGATACGGCCACCGCGTCAGCGCGCTGGGCGCGCAACACCGCAATCATCCTCACCGTCTTCTTTAGCTCTGCGAGCGACAAGGGAGCGTATTACCTCCTGCCCGTGGTGCCCTTGGTCGCCTGGTGGCTGGGTGTGCAGCTGCAGGCGGCCCTACGGGTCGGTGACGACGGCGCCGCCGCCTTGCCCCGTCGCCTTGGGCTGGGGGCGCTGCTGTTCGGCATGGCCGCGCTGGGCCTCTGGGCGTTGACATTCACGCCGCCGCTGCAGGCCGAATTGCTGCGCTCTGGCCTGCCCGCAGCGCAATTCGGCTGGCTGCCCGCGCTGGTCATCGGAGTTGCGCTGGCGGCGTTCATCGGCGGCGCGCTGCTGTGGTCGCGCAGGCTGGCCCTCGGTCTGGCGGTCTTCAGCCTGAGCGCGGTGATCATGGTGGATTTCTCCGCTCAGCTCGCTGTCGCTAAAACGGCCGAGATCTCGCAGAAACAGGTCGCTGGGGTCATGCATCGACTCTTGCCCGCAGACACCGTATGGTTCTCCTGGCAAACCTTCGAGGATCACGACGCATCGCTTTTGTTCTACGGCGTCCCCCACTTGTTCGTGATCGACAGCGCCAGCGAAGACCTGTGGTTCGGCTGCCGGGACGACAGGCGGCAGAACACTTGCGTGAACGAAAACGCGCTGCAGAAGGCCCGGGCCGAGGGCAAGCCCTTCGCTGTGTGGGTGTCGCGCAAGCGGCTGCAAAGCTGGCTGGCCAGCGGGCTCGCCCAAGGGTTGCACAGCACGGCTTTCAAGGACAGCGTGGTGTTTTACAGCCGCGGCGCCAAACGCTAAACCTTAGCGCAGCGTTTTTTCAATCCGCCGGTCAGGAACCAGCCAGAGCAGCGCCACCCCTACATAAAACGCAAGCGCCGCCCCGGCCTGCCAAAAACTGACCACGATGCCTGCAAGGTAGAGCACTGGCGAGAGCTTGCCCTTCCAGTCCTGGCCCAAGGCGCGCCGCAGCACCGATCGCTCGCCTTCCGCGGCGATCAGCGTGTTTTGCAGAATCCAATAGGCCATCGCAGCCATCAGCAGCACGATGCCATACACCGCAGCAGGCAGCGCGGCAAAGTGGTTTTCCCCCAGCCAGCCGGTGACGAAAGGGAATAGCGAGAGCCAGAACAGCAGGTGCAGGTTGGCCCACAAGACCGCGCCCGAAACCCGGTCAGACGCCTGGAACAGATGATGGTGGTTGTTCCAGTAAATGCCCACATAGACAAAGCTGAGCACATAGCTGAGAAAGACCGGCCACAGCGGCAGCAGAGCGTCAAGATGCTCGCCGTGCGGCACTTTCAATTCCAGCACCATGATGGTGATGATGATGGCGAACACGCCATCGCTGAAGGCTTCCAGACGTCCTTTTTTCACGCGCTCAACTCCCCTGATGCCAGAACGGCACGCCCACCATGGGCGTGGAGGCTTGCGCCACTTCGCGCGTGCGCATGGGCAGCGCGCGGTGGGCCAGACGGCCGGCCTGCACGCTCAGTGTAAAAGCGCGGGCCATCGCCACCGGGTCGCCGGCCTCGGCCACTGCGGTGTTCACCAGCACGGCGTCATAGCCCAGTTCCATCACCTGCGCGGCGTGGTGGGGGGTGCCGATGCCGGCATCGACCACCAGCACGTTGTCTGGCAAGCGCTCGCGCAGGGTGCGCAGCGCGGGCAGGTTGCGCGGCCCGGCGCCGGTGCCGATGGGCGCGGCCCAAGGCATGATGGCGGCGACTCCGACGTCACGCAGCTTGAGCGCGGTCACCAGATCGTCGGTGGTGTAGGCGAACACGGCGAAGCCTTCACGCACCAGAGTTTGCGCGGCGGCCACGGTGCCCCAGGGATCGGGCTGCAGGGTGTAGTCGTCGCCGATGACTTCGAGCTTGATCCAGTGAGTGCCGAAAATTTCACGCGCCATCTGCGCCACGGTGATGGCTTCTTCCGCGGAGTGACACCCGGCGGTGTTGGGCAGCAGATGCCGCCCCATCTCACGGATGCGCTGCCACCACGCCTGCCCGGACTGACTTTCTGGAGCCAAGCGGCGCAGCGACACGGTGAGCACCTCCACCTGCGCGGCCTGCACGGCCTCGGCGAGCACGCTGGGCGCCGGATAACGCGCGGTGCCAAGAAACAGGCGGCTGTGCAGGCTGACGCCTCCAACTTGCAAGGGGTCGGGCTGGCTCAGCACGGCGCAGTGGGGTTGCACGGGAGAAGCCGTCTGATTCATGTTGGCGAGATCCATTTCATCCTCCCACCACGGGGCTGACCACTTCGATGGCGTCGCCCGGCTGCAAGACCTGTTGCGCCCAAAGGGTGCGCGGCACGAAATGCCGATTCACCGCGCAAGCCAAAGCCAGCGTGGCGTCATAGCCGCGCTCGGTGAGCAAGTCGGCCAGCGTGGTGCTGGAAGTTTGCACGGGCTCGCCGTTGATTTGCAGAGACAGCGCCGATGCGATTTTAAGATTGGGGGTGCTCATCCAAGAGTCTCCACGGTCTGCGAGCGCAGCAGGGCCAACAGATCGCGCTCGGCCCGCTGCACCATCGCTGGAGCCACGAGATAGCCGTGGCGATAGAAGCCGTTCAATTGCCAGACGCCCTCGCGCTGCTTCCACACGGGTTGATGGTCGTCGGTTGCGGGGCGCAGGCTGGTGGCCACGCGGGTGATGCGCGCTTCGCCAAACGCCGGATGCACGCTGTAGAGCGCGCTGGCGAGTTCGAGCATGGAGCGCACGGTGATCGGCCCGGTGTCCTGCGACTCCAGTTCGGTCGCGCCAATGATGAAGCGCCCTTCGCTGCGCGGCACGATGTAGAGCATGTAGCGCGGATGGATCAGCCGCACCGGGCGGCGCAGGTTCACCGCCGGGCAGGTCACGGTGAGCACTTCGCCGCGCACGCCGCGCACGCCCGGCCAGGCCGCGTTCACGCCGCGGCAGTCCACCACCGCATCGGCCTCGATCAGCGCGCCGTCGGTGGTGTGTACCGAGCGGGCCTGCACGCTTTGCACAGTGGTGCGCTCGAGCCACTGCCCGCCCACGCGCGCCATGGCCTGCTCGATGGCGGCTTGCAGGGCTTGCAGCAATTGCCCGTTGTCGAGTTGGCCTTCGAGCGGCAGCCAAAGACCGCGGCTGAAACGTCCAGCGAATTCGGGCTCCAGCGCGGCGATGCCCGGCCCGTCCAGGCTTTGCACCGCGTCGCGTTTGTCGGCAGGCAGGCGGTAGCGGATGAGGTCGGCATAGTGCGCCAGACCGGGGTAGTCGGGCGCGTGCGCGACCACCAGCGAGCCTTCGTGGTGAAAGTCCACCGCCTGCCCGGTCTGCGCCTGCAGCGTGGCCAGCCATTGCGGCCAGATCGCCAAAGATTGCTCGCCGAGCGCGAACAGATCGGCATCGCCCACCACCAGCTCGGCGTAGGGGGCCAGCATGGCGGCAGCCACCCCGGCCGCATGGTCGAGATCATCGCGGTCGCGGGCATCGACCAGGGTGACCGGCACGCCTGCGCTGAGCAGACGCCACGCCAGCAGGCGACCAGCAAGCCCGGCCCCCGCGATCACCACTTCAGCAGTCCGCGTCATGTCTTCAGTTCTCCTGCTGTTGCGGCGCAGGAGCCCGCGAACCCGGCAACGGAGTCAACGCCCCCCCTGCTGCGGCTCCGCCTTCGCCCCCCCCCGAAGGGGCACGCCCCGCCTTGGTGCGGCCCGGCAGCGGGGCGTGCACATAGACCTCGCTGCCTCCCGCGCGGAACTCGGCCGACATTTCCGCCATGCCCACCTCGACGGCCTGCTCTGCATCCACGCCCTGTTTGGCGGCGTACTCGCGCACTTCCTGCGTGATTTTCATCGAGCAGAACTTCGGCCCGCACATGGAGCAGAAATGCGCCGTCTTGAAGGCGTCTTTCGGCAGGGTTTCATCGTGAAACTCCTTGGCCTTTTCCGGGTCGAGGCCGAGGTTGAACTGGTCGTCCCAGCGGAACTCGAAGCGCGCCTTGGAGAGCGCGTTGTCACGCGCCTGCGCGCCGGGGTGGCCCTTGGCCAGATCGGCCGCGTGCGCGGCGATCTTGTAGGTGACGATGCCGTCGCGCACGTCCTGCTTGTCGGGCAGGCCTAGGTGCTCCTTGGGCGTGACGTAGCAGAGCATCGCGGTGCCGTACCAGCCGATCATCGCTGCGCCGATGGCGCTGGTGATGTGGTCGTAGCCGGGCGCGATGTCGGTGGTCAGAGGCCCGAGGGTGTAGAACGGCGCCTCGCCGCACTTCTCCAACTGCCGGTCCATGTTCTCCTTGATGAGCTGCATGGGCACATGGCCGGGGCCTTCGATCATGGTCTGCACGTCGTGCTTCCAGGCGATCTGCGTGAGTTCGCCCAGGGTGTCGAGCTCGGCGAACTGCGCTTCGTCGTTGGCATCGGCAATACTGCCAGGACGCAGGCCGTCACCCAGCGAGAACGCCACGTCGTAGGCCTTCATGATGTCGCAGATATCCTCGAAGTGTTCGTACAGAAAGCTCTCCTTGTGATGCGCCAGGCACCACTTGGCCATGATCGAGCCGCCGCGCGAAACGATGCCGGTGACACGTTTGGCGCTCAGCGGAATGAAGGGCAGACGCACCCCGGCGTGGATGGTGAAGTAGTCCACGCCCTGCTCGGCCTGCTCGATCAGGGTGTCGCGGAACAGCTCCCAGGTGAGGTCTTCGGCCACGCCGCCGACTTTCTCCAGCGCCTGATAAATGGGCACGGTGCCGATGGGCACCGGCGAATTGCGCAGAATCCACTCACGGGTCTCGTGGATGTGTTTTCCCGTGCTCAGATCCATCACCGTGTCGGCGCCCCAGCGGATGGACCAGACCATTTTTTCAACCTCTTCGGCAATGCTCGACGTGGTGGCCGAGTTGCCGATATTGGCGTTGATTTTCACCAGGAAGTTGCGGCCGATGATCATCGGCTCGCTCTCCGGGTGATTGATGTTGTTGGGGATGATGGCGCGGCCGCGCGCCACTTCATCGCGCACGAATTCCGGCGTGATGCGCGATTGGATGTTCGCGCCAAAATGCTGGCCGGGGTGCTGCTTCAGCCGTCCGGCATCGAGCATTTCCTCCTGCCGCTGATTCTCCCGAATGGCGATGAACTCCATCTCGGGCGTGATGATGCCCTTGCGCGCGTAGTGCATCTGGCTGACGTTGGCACCGGCCTTGGCACGGCGCGGCAGCGGCAACTGCGGAAAGCGCACCGCATCCAGACCCGCGTCGGCGTTGTGGCGGCGAGTGGTGTCGGAGCTGAAGGCCGGCAGTCGCTCGGTGTCACCGCGCTCGGCAATCCACGGAGAGCGCAGCGCGGGCAGGCCGCGCGCCAGGTCGATGCTCACCTGCGGATCGGTGTAGGGCCCGGAGGTGTCATAGACCGCGAAGGGCGGGTTTTTTTCCACGCCAAACACCGCCGGCGTATCGGCCAGCCTGACCTCGCGCATGGGCACGCGAAGGTCGGCACGGCTGCCCTGCACATAAATCTTGCTGGACGCGGCGAAGGGGGTACGGGTGATGCGCTCGGTCAGCTCAGGGGCATCGACCTTGTAGCGGGATTCGGGCAGTGCAGACATGGTTCCTCCGGGGATGGATGAATGCCTGCCGTTGCACCGGCGCCTTGTTCCCTCCGCAGGTTGGAAGCGCACTCGCGGCGCACTTCCTAGCCCGATCAGGTTCAGCGGATTCTGCGTTACGCAGTCTCAGCCGGGAATTTCGCCCGGCGCTCCGACAAGCTCAGGCGCAGTATAGGCGTAGCCCCGCCAACTCGATCGCTTACGCCGCAATCTGGCCGAAACGGCCGCTGTTGAAGTCTTGCATCGCCTGATGAATCTCGGCTTGCGTGTTCATCACAAACGGACCGTAGCCGACGATGGGCTCGTCGATCGGCTCGCCGCTGAGCAACAGCAGCGTGGCGTCGTCCTCGGCCTCGACCAGCACGCCGTCGCCTTCACGGCTGAGCAAGCCGAACTGTGCCGAGCGCACCACCGCATCGCCGTTCACCTTCACCGCGCCGTGCAGCACCACCAGCGCCAGCGTGCGCCCCGTGGCGATGTCGAAGCGGGTCTGTGCGCCCGCGTTGAGCCGTACGTCCCACACGTCCATCGGCGTGAAGGTGCGTGCGGGGCCGCGGTGGTCGGCATACGTCCCGGCGATCACACGCACCCGCCCTGCCGCGTCGGGCAAGGCCACGTCGGGAATGGCGGCGTTCAACAAGGTCTGATAGCCGGGCGGCGACATCTTGTCCTTGGCGGGCAGGTTGACCCAGAGCTGCACCATCTCCAGCGTGCCGCCTCGCTCGGTGAACGCCTGCGAGTGGAACTCGTCATGCAGGATGCCGCCTGCGGCCGTCATCCACTGCACGTCGCCCGGGCCGATATGCCCGCCGGCCCCGGTCGAGTCGCGATGATCCACCTCGCCCTGATAGACGATGGTCACCGTCTCGAAACCTCGATGCGGGTGTTCGCCCACGCCGCGCGGCTGCTTGCCGGGCGCGAACTGCGTCGGCCCGGCGTAGTCGAGCAGCAGGAAGGGGCTGAGCTGCACGCCATGGCTGCTGTAGCTAAACAGCGAACGCACCGGAAAGCCGTCGCCAACCCAATGCTGGCGCGGGTTGCTGTAAATGCCTTGAAGGGTTTTCACGCTGTTTCTCCTGTAAGCCGGGGCCCAGCCCCGCGATGGCTAAAGAATATGGGCGGAACGATACGTTCGGTAGTCGCAAAATTTGCCTTGATCGTTCTACAAATGGAACAATAAACCGATGCGCGACTTGAATGATCTGTATTACTTTGTCCAAGTGGTGGAATACGGGGGTTTCGCACCCGCCGGACGTGCGCTCGGCCTGCCGAAATCGAAACTGAGCCGCCGCTTGGCGCGACTGGAGACGCAACTGGGCGCAAGGCTGATCCAACGCTCGACCCGCAGCTTCGTGGTCACCGAACTCGGGCAGACTTACTACACCCATTGCAAGGCCATGCTGGTGGAAGCCGATGCGGCCGAAGAAGCCATAGCCCGTACCCATGCCGAGCCCTGCGGCGCCGTGCGCCTGACCTGCCCCGTCGCCCTGCTCGATGCGCAAGTCGGGGGCATGGTCGCGGCCTTCCTGGTGCGCTATCCGCAGGTCCAGTTGCAGCTTGACGCCACCAACCGGCGCGTGGACGTAGTGGCTGAAGGCATCGACGTGGCCCTGCGCGTTCGCCCCCCACCGCTTGACGACAGCGATCTGGTGCTGCGAACACTTGCCGAGCGGGTGCAGGCACTGGTGGCCAGCCCCGCCCTGCTCGCCCGCACGCAGATGCCGCAGACCCCGGCCAGCCTGTCCGGGCTGCCCAGCCTGGCTCTGGGCAGCCAGCTCGGCATCACGCAGACCTGGGATCTGCACGGCCCTGAAGGCGCGCAGGCCGCAGTTCGGCATCAACCGCGTCTGGTGTCGTCGAGCATGCCCGCGCTGCGCGAAGCGGCAGTGGCGGGCGCGGGCATCGTGCAGCTGCCGTTGATGATGGTGCAGGCGCAGCTTGCCAGCGGCCAACTCACCCATGTGCTGCCCAGGTGGGCTCCACGGCCCGAGATCATTCACGCCGTGTTCGCATCGCGCCGCGGGCTGCTGCCCGCAGTGCGGGCGCTGCTCGACTTTCTGGCCGAGCAATTCAGCGTAGAGCCGAGAGATTAGGGCCCATAAATGCGGCTTCGCGGCAAGACCTGCTGAGCAATCGGGCCGCGTAACTGGCGCAGCAGCGCGCGCATATAGGGCTGGGCAAACTGCCGGTCTTGCGTACTCGCCGCAGCGGGCAATTTGCTCCAGGGTAGCGCCGGGTGGCGGTGATGGGTGGCGTGATAGTTGAAGTGCAGAATCAGCGCCGAGGCCCAGCGCGGCAGATCGAGCTGGCGCGCCTGTCGCACATCATCGCCGGGGGCGTGCAGCGGGGTCGCATAGTGATAGGCGTTGTCGGTGAGCGAAATCAGCAGCCCCCGGCCCAGCAGCGCCAGCAGCAGCATCCAGACATGCGTGCCGTAGAGCCAGACGCTGCACGCCATCAGCACCAGTGACGTCAGGCTGTCCAGACGCATGGCGCGCAGGGTGTCGGGCTTGAGCAGTTGCCGCTCCAGACTCTGCGCCAGCGACGGCAGACCGGGCTCGGCCGGCAGACGCTGTGCCAGTCGCAGCAGCCAGGCCGGCGGCAACCACACCAGCAGCAGCGCGGCCACTTCGCTGGCATACAGGCCGATGAGCAGTTGCGGGTAGTAGCGCCAGGCGGCCGCGCTGCGCGTGGTCAAGGCCGGATCGAACACTTCGCTGCGGTCGATGGCGGTGCGGTTGAACTGGTGGTGCTTGAGATGCCCGAACCGCAGCACCGCAAACGGCGCCGGAAAGCCGATGGCCAGCAGGCGCGAAAGCGCGTCGTTCAGGCGCCGGTCGGGAAGCAGCACGGCGTGGATGCCTTCGTGCAGCAAAGACCAGTAAAAAGTGGTCGCCAGCACCACGATCAGCAGACTCCAGCCCAAAGCAGGCAGCGCGGGCAGCAGCAGCGGCAGAACGATCCACAGCCAGCCCGACATCGTCAGCGCCAAGACCGCGAGCAACAGATTGAGCCGCGCCGGAATGCTGCGAGGGTCGGTTGCCGCGCTGCTCATGTTCACCTCAAGGCGGACGGCACTTGCACTCCGACCTGCGGGCCGTACTGCCGCCGGTCGATAAACACCCGGTCGTAGGCCTGCGCCTTGGCCACTTTTTTCAGCTCGACCAGAAGGGCCGAAACTTCGCGGTGCGATTCCACCTGCCCCGAAGCCAAAGTCAGCACGCCGAAGGACACGGTGGGAAATCCGAACCACTGCGCTTCGCCTCGGCGGTTGACGGCCTCGTATCCGCCGCGCTCACGTTGATCCGCATTGAAGAAGCGCGGCATCTCGGCGGCGAATTCCTGCGGAATGGTCTGCAGACGCTCGACGGCATCGGGCTCGGCGCTCACCACGATGAAATCATCCCCGCCGATGTGGCCGACAAAATCGCCCGGCCGCCCAAAGCGCGCCCGCAGCAGATCGGCCAGCAGCACAATGACCTCGTCGCCGAG
>NZ_MEGQ01000016.1:0-48550 GCF_001725585.1 Thiomonas sp. SCN 64-16
CACATCGGCGTTGCTCAGCCCGAAGCGTTCGCTGCCGAAAACAAAGGCCACGCGCCGCCCCTGCTCCGCACTTCGCTGCGCCAGTTGGGGCAACCACTCCGGCGTGTGCAGCGGAGGGCCGAAATCGCGCACCCGCGCCGACAGCGCCACGACCACGCCACAGTCCGCCACGGCGTCACCCAGTTCTCCGTGCACTTGTGCAGTCTTCAGCACATCTTCCGCGCCGCTGGCGAAAGCCAGGGTTTCGGGCTGGGTGAGCACATCGGCAAAGCGCGGAGCGACCAGCCGCAGGTTGGCGAAACCCATGTTCTTGAGGGCGCGCGCCGCGGCGCCCACATTGCCCGGATGACTGGTGCCCACGAGCACGAAGACCGTGTCATCCAGCGACGGTGCACACGCGGCCGCCTCGGCGTCGATAAAATGCGCGTCTTTCATCTGTTCTTTGTCACTTCCCGAAATTTCTCGCGCCATTGTCGTTGCTGGCGCCCAGGACACCATGCACCCCATGCTCAATGTGGCCGTTCGCGCAGCGCGCGAAGCCGGCAAAATCATCAACCGCGCGAGTCTCGATATTGACCTGCTGCGCGTCGCGCAAAAAGCCGCCAACGATTTCGTCACCGAGGTCGATCGCGCCGCCGAGCAAGCCATCATCGACGTGCTGCTCAAGGCCTATCCGCAGCATGGCATTCTGGGGGAAGAAACCGGCAGCGCCTTCGGCGATGCTTCGTCGGAATATCAGTGGATCATCGACCCGCTCGATGGCACCACCAACTTCATCCACGGCATGCCGGTGTACGCCGTCTCCATCGCACTGGCCCATCGCGGCGTGGTGCAACAGGCCGTGGTTTACGACCCGACCCGCGACGAACTCTTCACCGCCACGCGCGGCGCCGGGGCGTTTCTCAACAGCCGCCGCATCCGCGTCTCCAACCGCGTGCGGCTGGAAGACAGTCTCATCGGCACCGGGTTTCCGTTTCGCAAGAACGACGACATCGACACCTATCTCGAAATGTTCAAGCTCGTGGCGCAGCGCTGCGTCGGCCTGCGCCGCCCGGGCGCTGCCGCCATCGACCTGGCCTACGTGGCTGCGGGGCGCTACGACGGATTTTTCGAAACCGGGCTCAAACCCTGGGACATTGCCGCCGGCAGTCTGCTGATCACCGAGGCCGGTGGCCTGGTGGGCAATTTTGCCGGCGATGGCGACTTCCTTTTCACCGGTGAAGTGCTCGCCGCCACGCCCCGCGTCTATGGTCAGATCGTCAGCCTGTTGCAGCGGTTTTCCAAAGTCTCCCCAGCAGAATCGGGGCGCCGCGCGGAGCCCGATGCCTCTGCAACCGCCGCCCAAGTCGAATTGATGACTGCTGGGGCCGACAAAAAATCGGGCACTCTGGCCGTACCCGAAAGCAAACGGGTGAAAGCGGCACCGCGCCGCATCAAAGCCAGCGACGTTGCCCAGCCGCGGCAAACCGAAAAGTCGCTTCCCCCTTCCGTCTACAAGCCCAAACGCCCTAAGGAATAGATCGGCAACTCATTGAAATTATTGACATTTCAATAATTTTGCTGCAATGCACAAATTTTTCTTGCAATTCAGGAAGTCATCTCTACAATATGGATTGTGCAGTGCACAAATGAACCTGAGAAGGCCGTCATCTTCGTGACACCGTTGCGGGTTCAAAATGTGTTGGCTGCCGCCCCCTTTAGCAGTTAAACCGCAGCCAACGCCCTCAACCCAGGAGAGACATCATGATGACCCCCGAGCAATTCGCCGCAGCACAAAAAGCCCAGTTCGAAACCTTTTTCGGTCTGGCCGCCAAGTCCATGGACAACATGGAAAAACTGGTTGACCTGAACATGCAAGCCGTCAAAACCTCGCTGCAAGAAAGCGCCGATCACACCATGGCGCTTCTGTCGGTCAAAGACCTGCAGGAGCTGTCGACCCTGCAATCGGGCTGGATGCAGCCGATGGCCGAGAAGGTTCTGTCCTACTCACGTCATGCCTACGAAATTGCCTCTGGCGCCCAGGCCGAATTGGCCAAGACCGCCGAGTCGCAAATTTCTGAAACCCACAAGAAGTTCATGGACCTGGCCGAATCCGCCGCCAAGAATGCCCCGGCCGGTTCGGAAACCGCCGTGGCCATGATGAAAAGCGCCATGAACGCCGCCAACAACGCCTATGACTCGGTGCAGAAAGTCACCAAGCAGGCCGCCGAAGCAGTGGAAGCCAATATGAACGCCGTGACCAGCACCGCAATGAAAGCGGCGCAAACCACCAGCCGCACCGCCGCCAAGCGCGCCGCGGCCTGATCGTTCAGCCGTTATTTCGCGGTGTGGCGGCTTGTCAACTTTTGCTCCCACGCTGCGTTGACTGCGCATGAGGCTGAGCGGCCGATTCAAAAAGCGCCGCCTATCGCCCAAACAGTTGTCTCCTCGGTACCCCAAAGGTACCCTTCCAGCCGGTCTCTGACCGGCTTTTTTTTGCCAATCTTCAAGCCTTGCAAACCTGCCGATCAAGCTCACCCAGCAGGGCGCTCAGCGTTTGCAGAGTGGGCATGGGATGGTGGGCGAGGCGGGCCATTTCCAGCGGAGCGTGCAGCAAGGCGGCGATCTCCAGTGCGCGGCCGCGCTCCAGGTCTTGCAGGGTGGACGTTTTCACCGGGCCGATGCCGCGGGCGATGTCCATGCGTTGATCGATGCTGACCAGCGGATCGCAGCCATAGGCCCGCGCCAGGCCCATGATCTCGGCCATGCCGTCGCGGATGAGGGCGACGAGTTCGGGGTTGTCGCAGATGGCGTTCATGCGCGCTCGCGTCAGCGCGGCCACCGGGTTGAAGGTGGCATTGCCGACGAGTTTCATCCAGATGGCGTCGCGGATGCGGTCGGTGACTTCCGGCTCGCAGCCCGCCGCACGCAAGAGATCGGCCAGCGCCTGCACGCGTGGGCTGCGGGTGTGTATGGGTTCGCCGATCACATAGCGGTATTGCCCATTGCCGCGTATCACGCCGGGGCTGGCCACCTCGGCGCTGGCGTGCACGACGCAGCCCACGAGATGCGCCGGGTCGATGGCGCCCAGCAAGCGGCCACCGGGGTCGATGCTTTCCAGATGCGCGGTGCGCCCCTGCGCCGTGCGCGCCTGCGGGCTGGCGTCGGCGTGGAAATACCACCAGGGCACGCCGTTGATGGCGGGCAGCACAACCGTATCGGCATGCAGCAAAGGGCGAAGCTGCGGCAGAACGGGGCCGAGTTGATGCGCCTTCAGGCCCAGAATCACGAGGTCTTGCGGCGCGAAATCGGCCAGATCGTCGCTGGCCTGCACCTCGACACAAACCCGCTCTTGCGGGTCTTCCAGACACAGCCCGGCGCGTTGAATCGCCTGCAGATGCGCGCCACGCGCCAGCACGCTGACCGTGTGTCCGGCTGCCGCAAGCCGAACGGCCAGCGTACCGCCCACGGCGCCCGCGCCAACAACCAGAATTTTCCAGGGGGATGCCATGCTCTTGCTCCTCGTAGCACGTTCAGCCGTGCGCAAATAGACAACTCTCCAACGACAATAGCACGCAAAAAACACCTCCCATGCTGACACCGCGACAAGTCCTCGTTCTGCTCCACGGCCGCTACTTCACTAGCGGGCTGGTGTCGGCCGTGGGCGTCGCCCTGTTCGGCTTGGCGACCTACGCAATCGCGGGCTTGGGCCCTGCGATCGCCCTGGGCAGCGGCGCGCTCACCGTGTGCTTCGCCGACAACCCGGCGCCCACCCGGGTCAAGCGCGTGGAGTTGTTGTTTACCAGCGTGGCGAGCACGGTCGCCTTTGCGCTGGTCGGTGCCAGCCTGTGGTGGCCCGCGGTGCAGATCGTGCTTATTCCCGTGCTGGGTTTTATCAGCGGGTTGATCGCCGTGTGGGGCAAGCGGGCGCTGGCGATGAGTTTCAGCGTGCTGTTCATCTCGGTCATCACCTTGGGTTCTCCGCCATTGCAAGGCCCGGTGCAACTGGCTGCGGCCGTGACGCTGTTTTTCATCGGCGCATTGCTCTACACCGCCTATGCCCTGCTGCTGGCGCGCTGGCTGCGTCGGCGAACCAAAGAGCAGGCGTTGGCCGAGTTGCTGGCGCAGCTCGGCCAGTTTGCGCATTGGCTGGCCAATCACTTCGGCGGGCAGTCTTCTGGATTGAGCGGCGCGGTGGCGCAACTCACCGCGATCAACGACACCTTGCAGAACACGCGCGACATCGTGCTCCGGGATGTGCGCACCGCGGCTGATCGCGCCCTGGCGGCGCGGCTCATTCTGCTGCTGGAGGTCAACGAAGCCCTGCTGGCCGGCCAGACCGATGGCGACCTGATTCTCAAGCAGTTCGACGCCACGCCCGTGCCCGATGCGCTGCGCGACTGGGCGCAACGCATCGGCGATGCCCTCGACCAGCGCGCCGACGCCTTGTTGCGCGGCAGGCCGGCCAACACCCTGCCCGCCCACCTGCCCTGCGCGCAAACCATCGAGCACGCACTCGCCACCCTGCAGCCCAGCCAGCCCAGCGCCGAATTCGAGCAGGCCCGCATGGCCTTGCGCGCCAGTGCCGACAAGTTTCAGCGCATCAGCGATCTGCTCGCTCAAGAAAAACCCGTCGGGTCGCCGACTCAGCCCGATCCGCTGCAAGGCATGGATCTGCAGGCCTTTCTCAGCCCGCTGCGCTACGACCCGAACGCGCTTTGGCAATCCATCCGCTTTGAATCACCCATCCTGCGCTATGCCATCCGCCTGGCGCTGGCCTTGTTCGCAGGCGAATTGGTGCTGCGCGCCCTGCCCTATCACCCGCACGACTACTGGGTGTTGCTGACCATCGGCGTGATTCTGCGGCCGAATTACAGCGTCACCCGCCAGCGCATCAAAGACCGTGTGCTGGGCACGTTGCTGGGCTGCATACTGGTTGCGGCCCTGCTCTCCACCCACCCGTCGTTGGGGGTGATGACGCTGGGGGTGTTCGTCTCCCTGGCCTTTGCGCGCACCTTCATCACCCTCAACTACCGCTTCACGGCCCTGTTCGCCAGCGTCAACGCCCTGCTGCTCGTGGCCTTGCTGGAGCCGGGCACCCAGTTTCTGGTCACCCAGCGCCTGCAAGACACGCTGATCGGCGCGGCGCTGGCCTGGGCTTTCAGCTTTGTGCTGCCCAGGTGGGAGGCCAACGATCTGCGCCGCCAGGTCGATGCCTTGCAGCGCGCCGCGCTGGGCTATGCGCAGGCCGTGCTCGACCCGCAGCAGATCAGCGACCTGAACTACCGCCGCGAGCGCAAGCGCATTCAAGACGCGCTCGCCGCCGTAGGCGGCCTGCACGCTCGCATGCTGGAAGAGCCGCGTCAGCATCAGCGCATGCGGCGCGAACTCGCCGAGTTCATCGCCCACAGCGATCTGCTCAGCGCCCACCTCGCCACCTTGCGCGTGCTCAGGGCGCAGCGCGGCGACCGGGTGCTGTCTGCCGCCGAGCAGGCCCGCCTGCGCCACACCCTTGCCCTGTTGCAAGGCTGTCTCGACCAGGATGGGCAGGCAGTGTGCATCGAAGCGGCCGAAACCGGCGCCATCGACACCCCGATCGAGCGCCGCCTGCGCGAGGTGGAAGCGGAAGGGCGCACGATCGCCCAGTTGTCGCGTCAAATCCTTTCGCCCGTCGCCACCTAAAATAGTTGTTTGTGCGGCAACGCCCGCACGCCCCGGCACTCCCGGCCGGGCGCACTCCACCCCGTTCACCATGACTTCCAAGCGCCGATTCTTCGTCACCACCGCCCTGCCCTACGCCAACGGCCCGTTCCACATCGGCCACATCATGGAATACATCCAGGCCGACACCTGGGTGCGCTTTCAGCGCATGCAGGGCCATGAGGTGCACTTCGTCGGCGCCGACGATGCCCACGGCGCGCCCATCATGATCGCCGCCGACAAGGCGGGCAAGACGCCGCAGCAGTTCGTCGCCGACATCGCCGCCGGGCGGGCGCAATACCTCGACGGCTTTCACATCCGCTTCGACAACTGGCACAACACCGACGCGCCGGAAAACCATCAACTCGCGCAGGACATCTACCGCGCGCTGCGCAAGAACGGCCTGATTGCGATGCGCGACATCGAGCAGTTTTTCGATCCGGTCAAGGGCATGTTCCTGCCCGACCGCTACATCAAAGGGCAGTGCCCCAAGTGCGGCGCGGCCGATCAGTACGGCGACGCCTGCGAGGTATGCGGGGCGGTGTACGCGCCCACCGAACTCAAGCACCCTTATTCCACACTTTCCGGCGCCACGCCCGAGCTGCGCAAGAGCGAGCACTACTTCTTTCAGCTCTCGTCCGACCGCTGCGCCGACTATTTGCGCGACTGGACGCAGGCCGCCAACGCCCACGGTCAGCCGCATCTGCAAACCGAAGTGCTCAACAAGGTGCGCGAGTGGTTCACCACCGACGAAAACGGCCACGGCGGCCTGGCCGACTGGGACATCTCGCGCGACGCCCCCTACTTCGGCATCGAAATTCCCGACGCGCCGGGCAAATACTTCTACGTCTGGCTCGACGCCCCCATCGGCTACCTCGCCAGCCTGAAAAACCATTTCGACAAGGGGCAGGCCGCACAGCACTGGCACGCGCCCTCGCGCACCGCCCAGAGTTTCGACGCCTTCGTCGCCGATCCGGCGGTGGAGCAGGTGCATTTCATCGGCAAGGACATCGTCTATTTCCACACCCTGTTCTGGCCGGCCATGCTGCACTTCTCGGGCCGCAAGACGCCAAGCCAGATCAATGTGCACGGCTTTGTCACTGTCGGTGGCGAGAAGATGAGCAAAAGCCGGGGCACCGGCATTTCGCCGTTGAAATACCTCGACATCGGCCTCAACCCCGAGTGGCTGCGCTATTACCTCGCCGCCAAGCTGACCGCGCGGGTGGAAGACGTGGACTTCACGCCGGAAGATTTTGTCGCCCGGGTCAACAGCGACCTGATCGGCAAGTACGTCAACATCGCCAGCCGCGCCGCCAAATTCATCAGCCAATACTTCGACGGCAAGCTGGGTTATGCCCACAACACCGGCGATTTGCGCGACGCCGCAAAGGCGCTGGCCGACGACGTGGCCGCTGCTTTCGAAGCGCGCGAATACGCCCGTGCGCTGCGCGAAATCATGGCCTACGCCGACCGCATCAACACCGCCTTCGACGCCGCCCAGCCCTGGATTCTGGCGAAAGACGAAGCCCGCCGCGCCGAGCTGCAAGACGCCTGCTCGCAGGCCTTGGCCGGGTTCTGGCTGCTGTCGGTCATGCTCAGCCCGGTGCTGCCCGCGCTCACCGCTCGCGTGGCGCGCGAGCTGTTCGGGCTGGAGCGCGATTTCGTCTGGAGCGACGCCACCGAACTGCCGCAACACGCCGCGCCCTATCAGCACCTGATGCACCGCATCGACCCCAAGCGCCTCGACGCCCTGTTCGAGACCGATCCGCCCGCAGCGCCAGTCGCTGCCAAACCTGTTGCCAAGCCTACCGCCAAGCCCGCCGCCCAAGCCATGACGCCCACAGCACCGACTGCCGACGCCACGCAAGACCCCTTCATCACCATCGACGACTTCGCCAAGATCGATCTGCGCATCGCCCGCATCCAGCACGCCGAAGCCGTGGAAGGCTCGACCAAGCTGCTGCGCCTGACTCTCGACGTGGGCGAAACCACGCCCGACGGCCAGCCGCGCACCCGCAATGTGTTCTCCGGCATCTCCAGCGCCTACAAGCCTGAAGACCTGATCGGCAAGCTCACCGTGCTGGTCGCCAACCTCGCGCCGCGCAAGATGAAGTTCGGCCTGAGCGAAGGCATGGTGCTGGCCGCCAGCGCCGCCGACGAAAAGGCGCAGCCCGGCCTCTACATTCTCGAACCGCATACGGGAGCGCAGCCCGGCATGCGGGTGCGGTAACGCAGCCTCGTTACAGTCGCGCGCATCTCCGTCTCTCCTTTTCGCAAAGCCCTCATGAAACGCGTCGAACATGCTCTGGAAGTTCTGATTTTCGGCAGCCGCTGGCTGCTGGCGCCGTTCTATATCGGCCTGGTGCTGGGCATCGTTTTGCTGCTGGTGAAGTTTGTCAAAACCTTCGTCGGCGCGGTGTCCGTGGTGTTTTCCGGCACGGGCGGCGAGGCCATGCTGGCCATTCTGTCTTTGGTGGACATCGCCCTGGTGGCCAATCTGCTGATCATCATCATTTTTGCCGGCTCCGAGAATTTCGTCTCCAAGATCGACACCGGCGACCACGAAGACCGCCCCAGCTGGATGGGCCACGTCACCTTTTCCGATCTGAAGCTCAAACTCATCGGCTCCATCGTGGCGATCTCGGGGGTCGAACTGCTCAAATATTTCATCAATGTGCGCCAAGCTAGCCGTGACGACATGGCGTGGGCCATCGCCATCCATCTGGTGCTGGTGTTCTCCGGCGTGATGTTTGCGCTCATGGACCGGCTGTCGGGCATCAAGGCGGACAATCACTGAGCACCCTATTCTGTGCACCGTAGGCAGTCTATTTTTTGCAGGAGGTCATATGGCCGCACTCGACGACACCATCCGCAACTTTCCCGATACCGCCTGGGATGCCAGCCCTACCGAGCGCGCACCCACCGCCGGGGTGGAGCATCTGCTCGAAGGCGGCCATGTGCTGTGCTTCCCACAGCTGCACTTCGAACTGAGCGCAAGCGAGCGCCGCTTTCTCACCCCGGCCATCAGCGACGGCAAAGCCAAAAACATCAGCCTGCGCGATGACGGCAGCATTCGCGGCGCGTCGGGCAGCCCGCAAGACCAGGCCGAATTGCGCGACATGATTCAGCGATTCTCCCATCAGGCCCAGTCCCTGGTCGACCGGCTGTTTCCGCACTATCGGGGCAAGCTGCGCGCGGCCAAGGCCTCGTATCGCCCAATTCAGGTCGAGGGCCGCGAGACGAGCTGGCGCAAAGACGACACCCGGCTGCACGTCGATGCCTTCCCCTCCAACCCGATTCATGGCGTGCGGCTGCTGCGCGTATTCACCAACCTCAATCCCGAAGGGCGGCCGCGTCAGTGGCGGGTGGGCGAGCCCTTCCCCGAATTTCTGCAGCGCTTTGCACCACGGCTCACCCCCCCCGTGCCCGGCTCGGCGGCGGTGTTGCGCGCGCTCAAAATCACCAAATCGCATCGCACCGACTACGACCACTACATGCTGCAGTTGCACGACAAAATGAAGGCCGATCTGGCCTATCAGAAAGACGCGCCGCAGCGCAGTGTGGACTTCGCGCCGGGCACGACCTGGGTAGTGTTTTCCGATCAGGTGCTGCACGCCGTCATGGGCGGGCAATACATGATGGAGCAAACCTTCTACCTCGAACCTCGGCACCAGCTCTATCCGCACACCGCGCCGCTCAAGGTGCTCGAAGACCTGATGGGCAAAGCCTTGCTGCCCGCCGCATGACGCGAGCGCAGCTCCCACTGCGGTGGGGTCAGGGCGCCCTGCCGTCAGCCCCGCAGCGCATGCTGCTGGTGCAGTTGTCCGCCATGGGCGATCAGGTGCAGACTCTGCCCGCCGTCTCCGACATCGCCGCACGCTGGCCCGGCATCGAAATCGATTGGGCGGTCGATGCCCGCTTCGCCGACATTCCGCGGCTGCACCCCGCCGTGCGTCAGGTCTTTGCCCTGCCGCTCAAGGCGGTGCAGCAGCAGCGCAGCCTCGCCGCATGGCGCGAGTTGCGCGCTGTGCTACGCGCCCTGCGCGCCGAGCGCTACGACCTGATCTGGGACCCGCACAGCGTGCTCAAAAGCGCCATCATCTCCCGTCTAGCGCGTGGCGCGCTGCGCGTCGGCTATCGCGCGCAAGACTGCGGCGGCGAACCGCTCGCCGCTCGCGCTTACCACTTGCATTTCGCCCGACCCGTCGGCTTGCATGGCACCGAGGGGCGGCGGGTGTTTGCGCAGGCCGTGCTCGACACCGACCTGCACGGCCCAGTGGACTATGCGATCGATCAGCGCTACGCCCGCGAGCCAGGCGCTGCCAAGGCCGATACCGTCTTCCTCGCGCATGGCGCTTCCAAGCCGGAAAAGCTCTGGCCGCTCGACCACTGGCAGGCGCTATCCGCCCGTCTGGTGCAGGCTGGGCTGCGGCTGCAACTGACCTGGGGAAACGCCGCCGAGCAGGAGCGTGCGCAGCGCATCATCGCCGCGCTTCCGGCGGGCAGCGCGGCGATTCTCGACCGCCGCAGCCTGCTCGACATGCTGCCCGTCATTGCGCAGAGTCGGCTGGTGGTGGGCGTCGATACCGGCTTCACCCATCTCGCCGCGGCGCTGCGTCGCCCGGTGGTGGGACTGTTCGTCAGCACCGGGCCCGAGCTGTTCACCCCCACATCCCCCCACCTGGCCCGCACCCTTGGCGGCGATGGCATTACGCCGAGCATTGACGCCGCCTGGCAAGCGGTCGAAGAATTGCGCTGACCCGCCCTTCGCATCCCGCGTTGATGATGCGGTGCTTATGCGGCCGCCATGTCGGTGCGTCTGGCCGTGCTCCTGCAGCGGCCACCAGAACACCGAGCCGATATATTGGTCACACCGCAAATCCACTGGCTGAATAGCGCCACGGGGCGCACCCTAGGCTGGCGAGCCGCGGACTTGCAGCAAGGGCAAACCCTGGCCAATCAGGGCAAGTTCGTATAGGGCTTGTCTGGCTCCCAGCAACCCCAGCTTGCGCGTGGGGTAGTTGCCTGTAGTTGCCGATCTGCGGTGAGCGCATCGAGATCGGCCTGTGTGGCCCGCCAAAATCACGCTACCTGATGAAAAAACTCAGTCTTTCACTCGCACGGCCAACAACGCGGCGCCGACGATCAGCACCGTTGCCAGACCGATCCAGATCGTCAGCGCGCGCCCGGTCACGGCAATCAGCAGCAGGGTCGACGCCAAAGGCGTGAGGTAGCTCAACACCCCGATGGTGCGCGGATCACCCAGTTTCAGCGCCCGGTCCCACAACAAAAAGGCGCCGCCCAGGGGCCCCAGACCCATCACCACGATCAGCAGGCCATCGCGCAGGCCGAGGTGCAAAGGCGGTTCCAGCCAGACATGGCAGCCCAGCGCGAGCAGGCCGGAAATCAGGCCGAACAAGCCCAGCGCCGCCGTGGGAAACCCCTTGCCCGACTGCGCCATGCGGCGGCTACCCAGCGAGAACGTGGCCCAGATCAGCGCCGATCCCATGGCCGGAAGGTAGCCCCAGGCCCAGGCCGCCTCTAACGAGTGGCCGCCCAGAATCGCCAGCCCCGCCCCCAGAAAGCCCAGGCCAGCCGCCAGCACATGCGCAGACCGCAGGCGCACCCCGGGCAAGAGCAGCGGCGCCAGCACCACGATGAACATGGGCCAGAGGTAATTCACCAGATTGGCCTGCACCGGCGGCGCGTGGCGCAAGGCGATGAACAACAGAAAATGGAATCCGAACAGGCCATACACGCCCAACGCCAACGCCGCGCGAGACACGCGCCACTGCCGCCAATGGCCCCACGTCGGCACGCTGCCGATGATCAGTGCCACTCCGGTCAGCGCGAAGGCCGGCACCTGTGAAAGCGCCACCCCCAGGGTAGCGAGCGTTGCCCACAGGGCAATGGCGCCGAGGGCGTAGAGATTGGCTTGGGTGCTGAGTTTCATCGCTGCGCATGGTAGTGGGCCGACCTGTCATGCTTTTGTCAAAACGGTTACGCACACTTGGCTCTCATTAGCGGACCACCTGCCCAGATCGTGCCGATCAAACATTCTGTTCTATCGCTTCAATTTGCCTCAGCCCCCACACCCTGCCAGGACAGGAACAGCCAGCCTGTCGATGCCGATGAGGCCCTACGACGGCTGAAAGTCGGTGATGCCTGGGCCGTACTGGCTATCAGCGGCGAGGACGTGCATGAACTGACCAACTGGCTGATGCGCCTGCGACATCCTCTCGGAGGCCAAACGTCCCGCGTCATCGCCTTTTTGCCAGACTGCGCCTCACCCGGCGCCATGGCTGCGCTAAACGCGGGCGCCGATGCCCTGCTGCCGATCGACAGCCCGCCGCAGCTCATACGCGCCCAGCTCGCTCGCCTGCGTGAACGCCTCGCACCGCAGACTGGGCACCGCGTCCAGCTGGAACCCCTTCTGGAGCTCGACGGACAAACGCGGACGCTCCGCATTCAGGATCATTGCCTCAGTCTGCCCTCGCAGCAGTTTCTGCTGTTGTGGGCTCTGGGCGCACGTCCGGGCGACATCCTGAGCCCGCAAGAGCTGCGATTGGCCATGGACATTCCCGCACGCGCGCACGCCGATACCGTACACACCGCGGTGGCTCGCCTGCGTCGGCACCTTCGTCCGCATGATCTGCATCAGCGTGTGCAAACCGTGCATGGCGCGGGGTATCGCTGGGCCACGGAAAAGTCGATGCAGTGAAGCGAAGCATTCGCACTGTCAAGATTTGTTTACATCTTTGGCACGGCTGGACAGGATTCAGACAGGTTCTTGCAACCCCGCGGACATGTCGCAGGAATGGAATGACAGCTTTCGTCAACCCACCCGCCACCGCCCAAGGGAGCAATCAGTCATGTCTCGCCATCGACCCACCTTCAAGCCATCGCGACTCACCGAGTCCGTCCTGGCCGCCCTGCTCGTCATGCCGTTTGCCGCAGCCCACGCGCAGACCTCTCCCGAGAATCTGGGCACGGTGCAGGCGGGCGGGCAGGAAGGTCAGAAACCTCAGCCGGCGAAAAGTCACGAGGCAACCAAGCTTGAACAAACCCATGTGTTCAAGTCGGACCAATCGATCAAAGTACTCAGTAAGCGAGAGTTACAAGCAGCAGGCCCCGTCGGCGGCAGCGCGCAAGCCCTCTCGCTGGCCCCCGGAGTTGGCGTAACGGGCTATGGAGCGACGGGATCGACCAAAACCTCCATCAGTATCAATGGCATCAAACAGGGTTGGGGCGGGTTTTCAGGCGGCCAAATCGATAACGGCAGCATTGCCGTGACCTTCGATGGCGTCCCCATGTCGAATCCATCGACCGGATTGTGGGAATCGCCGCAAGTGCCGCAGCTTGGCCTCCTACAGGGAATCGGCATCACCTATGGCCCAGGCAGCGCCAAAGATCGTTGGTACAACAACATCGGCGGCGAAATTGCTTTCGTGCCGCTGCAGCCCACAGCCAAGGCTGGCGGCACGGTCGGTCTGAGTGTCGGCAGCTATGGCGCACGCAATCTGTCGTTGAGTCTGCAAAGCGGCATGCACGACGGCTGGGCCACAGTTCTCGCCGGAGGAGTAGGTTCCTCCGACAGTTATCGCACCAGCAGCGACGGTTTCAAAAACCATAGCCATAACTACGCCTGGTTCCTGAAAACACGCAAGACATTCGAAAAAGGCGATTTTTCCTTGGGCTTTTATCAGGCTGAAGGTCAGGGATATCGCCCAGTGCCGATCCCTTTGCAGCCGATCAGTGGCGTCACACTGGATGGCACTCCGAACACACCCTTGTACAGCCAATCCACATCCGGCTATTACAGTTCAATCCCTGCCAACGTCTGGTTCAAAGACGACACCAACAAGACGCGCATCATTTATGGCAAGGCCAATATTCAGGTGGACGACACCTTGTCACTGCACAATCTAGTATGGTATCGAATGGGTGAACGCCTGCATTATCACTACAATAATTATGGCCTGAGCAATCCTGCGAATCTTTACGAATACAACAACCCAAGCACGCAGGTTTATGGCGACAAAGCCTGGGCAGATATTTCATTACCTCATAATCTTGTGAGTCTAGGTGGTTTTTTCCTGAAAAGCCATTACAATTCCAGAAACGCATTCTACAATACAAATCCGCCTTATAACGGCAGCCAGGGTGTGCCAAACGCAAAATATCGCAGCGATTATTGGGATCAGACCGATCTAGCGCTGTTCATGCAAGATAAGATCAGTCCCATTGCGAACTTCGAAATCACTCCAGGTATCCGGTTTATCAACTATCAAACAAATTACTACCCTGCTGGGCAGAGCGATTTCAGCCAAGCCTACGCACTGTATCCGCAGCACGACCAGGGCAAATTGCCTGCGGCGAACGTGACACATCATGAGACCGAACCGTCGATCGCCGCCAACTGGCGCATCACACCGACGCTGGCGCTGTTTGGAAACTATGCAGTGGCGTACAAAGAGCCACAGGTCGGCGGCGGCGGGGGTATTTATCAGTCCACGCCCCCGGTTTACAACCTGGAAAAGAGCACGGACTACAACCTCGGGTTCAAGATGCATGTGAAAAACGATGGAATGCTGCGCAACTTCTTGCTGAGTGTGTCGTATTACCACCTACACTATACGAACCAGTACATCACGCTGAGTGACGCAAACGGTAATTTCCTCGGCGACGCCAATGGCGATTCGGTTTACAAGGGCTTCAACATCGCGGTAGCGGACGACATACTTTACAACCTGCACGCGTTTGCCAACATGAATTTTGAGAGCGCCGATTTCAATAACTACACAACAGGCGGCGTGAGTTATGCAGGACTTCCCGTCTCAAACGTACCCAACAAGACTTTCAATGTCGGATTTGCCTACGAAGACTACATCTCTGGAATATTGTTAACACCTCGCATATGGTATCAATATGTCGGCAAACAGCATATGTTCGACAATAATCTCGGAGCCCCAAGCCAGAAAACCATCCCTGCCTATGGTCTGCTGAATGTCGGGCTCGATGGCGAAGTACCCTTCAGCCATGCAGCCGTGCACGACGTACGTTTCAGCGTGAATGTTCTTAACGTGCTGAACAAACAATACAACCCGTTTGAGGAAGTGACCAGCGGTGGCCTGCTAGGCGGCAATTCGCAAGGGCAGATTCTGGGGCTTCCGGGTGCGCCACGCACGCTTTACGCCAGTCTGAGTGCAAGTTTTTGACGTTAATCCGGTTGCTCGCAATCCGTCATCGGCTCTTCACCTGGGCCGGTCAAACTGCACACTTGTTCCTTGAACATCTGGAGTTAGATCATGTCTCTCGACACCCTCACCCACCTGGCCCAGACCTCGGGCGGGATTCTCTACATCATGGCCTTGCTGTTGTTCATCGCGCTGGCCGTCAGCGTGGAGCGCTTCTGGGCGATTTCGCGCATGCTGGCTTCGGCCAAAGGCTGGATCCGCGAGCTCAAGAGCCACGCGCATGTGGATGTGAAGCAGCTCAAAGCCAAGGTGGATGATGACGCCGATTCGCCCGCGGCGCAGGTGGTCGCCGTGGCGCTGCAGCACGACCTGGCCGACCCGCTCGATCACTTCACCGACCGGCTGGAAGAAGCGGTGATGGATCAGGCCCCGCGCATCGACCGCGGGCTGTGGATGCTCGACACCATCGTCACCCTGGCGCCGCTGCTCGGTCTGCTGGGCACCATCATCGGCATGTTCAACACCTTCTCGGCGCTGTCCAACCCGGGGGCGGCCACGCAAGCGGTCACCGGCGGCGTGGGCGAAGCGCTGTTGGCCACGGCTGCGGGGCTGTTCATCGCCGTGCTCGGGTTGGTGGCCTTCAACGCGCTCAACCAGCGCGTGCGCCTGGTGATGCATCAGCTCGAGCGCATCAAGCTCATGCTGTCCAACCGCATGTACCCGCATTACCGCGAGGGCGGTGTGCGCCCGGTGGTCGTGGCGCAGAACGGGCAGGCCGTGCGCCCGGCGGCACAGCCGGCCGCAACTCTGCAGCAAAAGATGGCCTGACGCCGTTCGCACAACTTCTCCAGGTCGCGTGCGCTGGAGTTCGCACGCTTGGGCTGCGGCGCAATCGCCGCGGCATTTTTGTTTGATCCGCCATGAAATATTTTGAAGCGAAAAAAGCGCGCATCGAGATCATTCCGATGATCGACATCATGTTTTTCCTGCTGGTGTTTTTCATCATGGTCACGCTGCACATGATTCCAGACGCGGGCATCGCCTCGCGCCTGCCCACCAGTTCCACCGCGCAGAGCATGCCCAAGCCGCAGATCACCCTGGCGGTGGACAAGTCCGGCGCCATTCACTACGACAGCAAGGTGCTGTCGCCGCAGCAACTCACCGCCCTGCTCAAGAGCAAGCCGGACACCGATGCGATGCAGGTCACCATCGCCGGGGAACAAGACGTTTCTCTGCAGCAACTCATGACGGTCATGGACGCCTGCCGCGTTGCCGGGGTCACAAAAATCGGGCTGGCAGCCCGGCAGGCCGGGGACGGCGGGCAATGAGCGCCGTGCTGCATCATCCCCCCGCCCCGTGGCGCGAAGACCAGGACGGCAAACGCTGGCCCCTGGCTGCGCTGGCGGCGCTGTTGCTCGAAGCGGCACTGATCGTCGCCATCGTGTGGTGGAGCAGCCACCCTGCGCCACCGCCCCCGCCGTCGCCCGTGCAGATCGTGCTCGAAGCGCCCAAGCCCGCCCCCAAGACCGTGACCCCGCCCACGCCTAAGCCGCCGGAGCCCAAACCCGTGCCCAAGCCGGTGGTCAAGCCACTGCCCAAGCCTATCGTCCACAAGGTGCAACCTAAGTCGGTGCAGCCACCGCCGCCGCAGCCTGCACCACAACCCGATCCCGAACCCACGCCCAAGGTGCAGGCGCCGCCCGCACCCGCGCCCGACACCAGGCCCGCCATGCCGGTGGCCGCGCCCACTCCGCCCGCACCGCCGCAGCCCCCCGCCCCCCAGCGCCGGATGTGGCCTCGATCAAGGCCACTTTCGAGGCCGAGTTGCGCAGCGCCATCCAGGCCGCCGTGCGCTATCCGCAGGCCGCCCGCATGATGCAGCTCACCGGCAAGACGCTGGTGGGCTTCGACTTCCGCGACGGCGCCGTCAGCCATCTGCGCGTCGTCACCTCCAGCGGCGCCGACCTGCTCGACCATGCCGCGCTGGAAGCCGTGCGCAACGCCCCCTACCCCGCAACACCCAAGGAACTGCAAGGCAAGAACATGGCCTTCACCATCTGGGTGCGGTTTCACCTGAGCGATTCCTGATGTCAGTCTCCACCCGTTCTTTCGTCAACAAGCTGGCGCGCCTGCTGGGCAGCACCGCGCTTTGCGCCGCCGCCCTTGGCACGGCACAGGCCGCCACCCTGACCGTCTATGGCGCCATGGGCTATGACCAGCATGTGGCGCAGGCCTTCACCCGGGCCACCGGCATTCCGGTCAACCTCATTCACCTGAGCACCGGCCCGCTGCTGGCGCGGGTGCAGGCCGAAAGCCGCAACCCGCAGTGGGACGTGCTCTGGCTCGACGGCAACCAGGCCATGCAGACCTTTGCCGCGCAGGGCCTGCTGCAGTGCGGCTGGACGCCCGGGGTGCGCTACACCGCGCTGGGCCAGCAACTCGTGCCGCCCAGCCACTGCTGGCAGCCAGTGGGCGTGACCTATGCCGGCGTCATCCTCTACAACCCCAAGGCCATCGCTGCGGCCGACTGGCCCAAGACCTGGAACGATCTGGCCAAGCCCGCGCTGCGCGGCAAGGTGGGCATGGACAACCCGGCCATCTCCGGGCCGACTTATCCACTGGTCGCTGGTCTGCTGCAACACCTGGGCGATGCGCCTGGAAAGGCGTTTTTCGCGCGCCTCAAGGCCAACGACCTCAAGGTCTTCCCCACCAATAGCGTGACCCTGCGCGCGCTGCAATACGGTCAGATCGACGCTGCCGTGGTGCAGAGTTCGGCGGCCATCGGCTTCCTGCACGAAATGCCCGGTCTGCGCATCGCCACCCCGGCTCCGGCCACGGTGCTGCCGTCCGATCTGGCCATCGGCAAACAGGTTTCCGGCCCGCTCGAACAGCAGGCGCAGCGCTTTGTGCAATGGGTGTTGTCGCCAGCGGGACAGGCCGCGATGCAGCAGGGTGATGCCAATGCAGATTCCAACTACCTGCCCCTGGTCGAGGGCGTCGCCCCGCTGCCCAGCCTCAAGCAACTGGGCACGGTGCAGCCGCTGGTGATCGACCCTGCGGTCTGGGGGCCGAAAGAGCCGCAGGTGATCGACTGGTTCACCGCGCACATCGCCCGCTGAGATTGAACAGCGACGCACCATGATCGCCCTGCTTCAAGCCATGAACTGGCTGCCCGGCGCCGACGCCTCAACAGCGGCTGGCCGCAGGGCGGCTGGTCTGCGACATTGGGTATCGCGCCTCGGTCTGCTGCTCGCCGCCGCCGTATTCATCGCACTCTGGGCCTATCCGCTGCTGGGCTTTCTGCTCTCGGCGGCGATGCCGCATCTGCTGCAAGGCGACCTGCGGCCCACACTTGAACCCATGCTTCACGCCGTGCAGGGCTATGAACTCCACGCCCTGTTCAACTCGCTGTGGGTGGCGCTTACCGTGGGCGCTGCGGCGCTGCCGTTCGGTCTGTGGCTGGCCTGGCTGCGCGAACGCACCGATCTGCACGGACGTGGCTGGATCGAGGCCGGGGTGTGGCTGCTGCTGATCTTCCCCGACTTCTTCCTCGCCTCGGGATGGATGCTGCTGGCCGCGCCCATCGGCCCGCTGGCCGCATGGCCCGCGGCGCTGCATGCGGCGCAATGGCTGCTCGGGCCGGTGGGCATCGTCATCACTCTGGCGCTCAAGGTCGTGCCCTATGTGTTTCTGGTGGCGCAAGGCAGCCTGCGCCACACCAGCGCGGCACAGCAGGAGGCGGCGCGCGTGCATGGCCTGTCCAGGCTGTGGCGGCTGCGGCTCGGGCTCAACGCCCTGCTGCCCGCGCTGGCAGCCGGGTTTGCCATCGCTTACGCCGAATCGCTGCGCAACTTCGCGGTGGTGGCCACGCTGGGTGCGAGTAGCGGTTTCACCATGGGCACGTATGCCATCTATCAGGCGGTCAACGGCATGCCGCTGAACTTTCCGCTGGCCGCGGCCACGTCCTGGCTGCTGCTCGGGCTGGTGATTCCCGCGCTCATCCTGCAGAACCGCGTGGGGCAACGCGCCAGCCAGCACCAGACCCTGGGCGCCAAGCACCGCCCCGCCGCGCGGGTGCGGCTGCGGGCCAGCCATCAGTTGCTGCACGGCGTTTTGCTGATCGCGCTGGGCCTGTTCGCCCTGGCGCTGCCCAGCTTCGCCGCACTGGGCGTGGCCTGGCCCAAGGCGGGCTGGATGCAGATTGCCGCGTCACTGCCGCCGCTGCTTGCCGCCATCGGCTATTCGCTGCAACTGGCGCTGGTGGCCGCCAGCCTGACGGTGGGCATCGCCCTGCCGATTGCCTGGATGATCGCCCGCCCCGGTCGCGTGGGCCGCCTGCTCGACGTGGCCTTGCTGGCAATGATGGCGTTGCCGCTCATCGTGCTGGCCGCCGCCTATCTGCAGGCCTACAACCAGCCTTACGCGCCGCTGTATGGCGGCAGTCTGCTGCTGGGCATGGCCTATGTGGCGCTGGCCGTGCCCGCCACCAGCCGCGTGCTCATGGGGCCGGTGGCGCAGTTGCACCGCTCACTGGCCGACGCGGCGCGGGTGCATGGACTGTCGCGCTGGCAAACCCTGCGCCATATTCATTTACCGCTGTTGTCCGGCGCCTTGTTCTATGGCTGGCTGCTGGCGGTGCTGTCGATTGCCTTCGAGCTGCCGGCCTCTGAGTTGCTCTACCCCGCCGGGCATCCGCCACTGGCCGTGGCGCTGCTGCAATACGCCGGGGGTTTCCAGTTGCATCAGCAGGCACGGCTGCAGGTGCTGGGCATGGCGGTGCTGCTGGCCTTCGCGCTGCTGGCGCGCTGGGTCTATCAGCGCTTCACCCCCGTGGCTTGGCGCCAACTCGGCGCCCACTGAACCATGACCCTGCTCCACATCGATTCGGCGCGCAAGCGCTTCGGCGGCACCACCGCGCTGCACGACCTCAGCCTGCAACTGCAGGAAGGCGAGATCCTTTGTCTGCTCGGCCCCTCCGGCTCGGGCAAAACCACGCTGCTGCGCCTGGTGGCCGGACTGGAGCGGCTCGATGGCGGCAGCATGCGCCTGGGCGCCACCGTGATCGACGCCGCGGGCGGCCCCTTTCTGCCGCCAGAGCAGCGCCAGCTCGGCATGGTGTTCCAGGACTATGCGCTGTGGCCGCACTTGAGCGCCCTCGACAACGTCGCCCTGCCGCTGCACCGCCTGGGCCGCGACAAGTCGCGCGAGCAAGCCCGCGCCATGCTGGCCGATGTGGGCCTGGCCGATCTGGCCGAGCGATATCCGCACGCCCTCTCCGGCGGGCAGCAGCAGCGCGTGGCGCTGGCCCGCGCGCTCGCGGTGCGGCCTCGGCTGCTGTTATGCGACGAACCGCTGTCCAACCTCGACGCCGGGCTGCGCGAAGAACTGCGCGATCTCATCGGCAGCGTGGTGCGCGAGCACGGCATCAGCGCGCTCTACATCACCCACGACCACCGCGAAGCCCTGGCCCTGGCCGACCGCGTGGGGGTGATGGCGCAAGGCCGCCTGCTGCAGCTCAGCAGCCCGCGCGCCCTGTTGCGCCAGCCGTCAACCGAGTTCGTCGCCCACTTCACCGGGGCGCATGGGCCGTGGCCAGCGCAGCTGCGTGCCGGGCGCTTGCATGCGCCTTGGGGTGAGGTGTGTGCCCCGCCGCAATGCAAGGCGCTGGCCGATGGGCCGCTCTGCCTGTATTTGCGCACCACGGCGCTGCACCTCCCCCATGCCCGCGTCAACCAGGACGCTCTGCTGTGGCCGGTGCAAGCCCGGGTGCTCAGTCGCCTCACCGTGGGCGAGCACACCGAATTGCGCATCGACCTGCACGGCGTGACTCTGCGCCTGCCTGTGCCCGATGACCTTGCGCCTGCTGCGGGCAGTACCGTCTCCTTGCGCATCGCCGCCGAGCAAACCCTGTTCTACCCCACCATGAATCCCACACGCAAAACAACGACAGAGGAACTCACCTGATGAACGCAACCCAATGGGGCGGTATGACCGCCATTTTCCTGGCCTCCGCCGTCGAGTGGGTGGAAGCCTTCACCATCGTGCTTGCCGTGGCGCTGACCATCGGCTGGGCCCGCGCCGCCGGAGCAGCCGCCGCCGCATTGGCGGTGGTGGCCGCGCTCATCGTCGTCACCGGCACGGCGCTGAATGTGGTGCAGGCCGACATCGACCTCATCCGCGCTGCCATCGGCCTGTTTCTGCTGCTGTTCGGTCTGCGCTGGTACGTCAAAGCCATCCGCCGCTACGCCGGACGCACCAAGCTGCACGACGAAGCCAAGGAATTTGCCGAAACCCGCCACAAAATCGACCACGCCGAAGCCCGCGTCGCCTGGGCCGTGGCCTTCAAGGGCGTGCTGCTCGAAGGGCTGGAAGTCTGGCTGCTGGTGGTGGCGCTGGGCCGCTCCATCAGCTACGGACAGGCGGCGGGCAGCGCGGTGGCCGCCTTGCTCGCCGTCATCGCGATGGGCCTGGTGCTGCGCGCACCGCTGACCAAAGTGCCTGAGAACACCCTCAAGTTCACCGTGGCCTGCGCCCTGCTCGCCTTCGGCACTTTCTGGAGCCTTGGCGGCCTGCTCGACGAAGCCAAAGTGTGGCCACTGGGCGATGCCACGCTGCTCTTGCTGTTCGCCGTTTATGTCGTCGCGGGCCGCCTGTCTGCATTCAAGCTGCGCGTACCGCAACTCACCCCCCAAGGAGCCCGCGCATGAAAAAAGTCTTGCAACTCATCTTCGGCGACGCCCGCAATGTGGCCTCGGTGGCCGTGGCCGTGGCGCTGGCCTGGGGCGCCGCGCAATGGCAGCCTGCAGCCAGCGGCTGGGTGCTAGTAGCCGCACTGATCGCTGCGACGTTCTGGCAGGCAGTCTGAGCGGACTCAGCCCCGATGCAAGGTCTTACTTCGCCTTTTTCGGCCTGCCGGTCTTGATGGCGGGCACGGCCTCCAACGCGGCCAGCAAGGCGGCATCGTTGAGCGCGGCCAGCACGGCAATGCCGGCGCGCAGCACTTCGCTTTTTTTCGCAGGACGCGTCAGCTTGACCAGACGATCCTTAATCGCATCGAGCATCTCGTACTCAGCGCGAGGAATGGTGAAACTGTCGCGCACCAGTTTGATCTTGGGCGGTTTGCTCAAGGCGGCAGGCGCGGACGTTGATTTCTCTGCCTTGGCGACTGCCGTCTTGCGTGCGGGCGCCTTGACGGTGGGTTTAGTCGCCCCCTTGGCAGCGCCCTTGGCTACCACATGAGGGGTCGCCCGCTTCGCGGCGGTCTTTTGCGGCGTGGCGGGCTTGGCGGTTTTGCGTGGCGCGGAAGCGGGCGCTCGTGCGGGCACGACGGCGGATTTAGTGACTTTGGCGGACGGGTTGGATTTGGCAACAGGCATGGTGGCCTCCTTCAATGAAAATAGAATAAACAGTTTATACCGTTTTTCCAAAACCGCAATTTCGCGCAGGCGATGCCTCTTGTCTGACACAAATGGTCACCTCTTTTTTTGATCTTGACACGCCCGTGACGCTGTTCCTGCCTATGTTCAACAGCGACTTGTTCAACGCCAAATTCAATGACCAGAGGTCTACACGATGACTCGTCCTTCCCCCCCTTACCCATCCCTCCTTGTGTTCGGCGCCCTTAGCCTGTCCCAGAGCGTCCTCGCGGCTCAAGCGCCAAGTGCGCTCCTGCCCAGCGGCCGCCTGCTCACCCCGGCAGGACAAATCGTTGAAACCCCGAACTTCCCCACCCAGATCGCCCTCAGCGACGGCCATGTGGCCGTGCTCACGGGAGGGGCGAGCAAACAACAAAACGTGCTGCGTTTCGCTGCCGAGACCCTGCAGCCCGAAGGCCGGGTGGGTGCCCTTTTTGCCAAGGACAAAAAGCATGCAGCACCCGGAGCGACGGTCGCACAGGGCGATCAGAATGGCGGCAAAGCCGATGACGGCGAGCAAATCATCAAGGGCCAAAGCCTGTTTCAGGGGCTGGCCGCGGGGCCTGACGGCACGCTCTACGCCACGGGCGGCAATAGCGACGACCTTCTGGCCCTCGGCTCGTCTGGCAACGGCCCGCTGCGTCTGCTTCGCCGTTATCGCTTGCAGTGGCAGCCCTTCCCGCGGGATCAATACCCCTATCAATATGCCGGCGACTGGCAGCAGACCCGTCACTTCTATCCCGACAGCGTGGTCATCGGCCCGCACGGGCGGCACGCCTATGTGACCGGGATGCTGGCCAACAGTCTGGCGCGCATCGACCTGCAGACTGGGGTGACCCACTATCTCAACGTGGGCAGCTACCCCTTCGCCGTCACTTTGGCCGATGGCGGCAAACGGCTGGTGGTGAGCAACTGGGGCGGCAATGGCGTCACCATCATCGACCGCGCGGCCTGGAAGGTGCTGGGCGCAGTGCCCACAGGCCCGGTGCTCGGCCCGCGCAGCGGCGCAGCCGGCGCCCATCCCACCGCGCTGGCGGCGCAACCCGACTCACCGAACGTCTGGGTGGCCGACGCCAACCTCGACCGCCTCGTCGCGGTGAACACACAGACCCTCAAAGTCGTGCGGGTGATCGACGACAGCCCCTACCCCGGCGCGCCGCCCGGCTCTTACCCGGACGCACTGGCGGTGTCGCAAGGCAAGTTGTTCGTGGCCAACGCCGGCAACAACGATGTCGCGGTGTACGACCTCGCCAGTGGCAAACGCCTCGCCCTCATTCCGACGGCTTGGTATCCCACAGCGGTGACGGTACAGGGCAACGCCCTGTACGTTGCCAGCGCCAAGGGCATGGGTGGCGGGCCGAATATCCACCATCAATGGGTGGGCAATTTCATGCAGGGCGTGCTGCAACGCATCGACCTGCGCGAGCTGCCCATACACGCCCCGGCCTGGACGCAAGCTGCCTTGTCGAACAACGGCTTCAGCGCCGCGCAGCGTCGGCAACTGGCGTCCGAAAACGCCAAAGCCGCAGCCTGGTTGCACGGCCACATCCAGCATGTCGTGTTCATCCTGCGCGAGAACAAGACCTTTGACGAAGACTTCGGCAAATACGCTGCGGCGGGTCATTGGGCCGACCCTGCGCTCAACCTCTACGGCCCGCGCGAACTGCCCAACCTCTATCGCATGGCCGACCTGGGCGCGCTGTTCGTCAATTTCTACGCCGATGGCGAAGTGACCTCGCAAGGCCATCAATGGACGACCGCCGGATCAGACTCCGACTTCCTTCAGCGCACCTGGCCGTTGTACTACTCCGACCGCGGCTACATCGCCAATTCGGGTTGGACGCAGTCGCTCGCCCCCGGCGCCAGCGATGCGCGCAACCCTTATGCGATCTACAAAAATCTCTCCGCGCTCGGGCATTGGAGCAACCCCTGGATCACCTACCCGGCGCGGCTGTTTCTGTTCAACGATCTGCTCGCGCACAAGGTGAGTTTCGAAGACTTTGGGGAGTTTGCCTCGCGCAACAAAATCGGCGACATCTCGCCTGCACTGCGCGCCCATCTGGCCATGGACTACCCGGCCTGGGATCGCCTCATCCTCGACACCGACCGCGCCAAAGTCGTGGACAACTGGCTGCGCCATCACCCCCTGCCGCGCGTGCTCTATATCTGGCTGCCCGACGACCACACCGCCGGCCGCCATCCCTGCCTGCCCAGCCCGGACAGCTATGTGGCCAACAACGATGAAGCCACCGCGCAGGTCATCCACAGCCTGTCCAAACTGCCGGGTTGGAAGCACACCCTGGTGCTGCTGACCGAGGACGACGCGCAGTCGGGCGCCGATCACATCGACGCCCACCGCACCTTCGCCGTCGCCGCCGGGCCGTGGGTCAAGCCTGGCGTGCGGGTCACGCAGCATCTCTCGCAGGTCGATCTGCTGCGCACCATCGAAACCGTGGCCGACATTCCGCCGATGTCCCAATGGGACGCCAACGCCCATGTGCTTTCCGGCATCTGGCGCAGCACGCCCGATGCCGCGCCCTACCCCGTGCTGCCGTCTCTAGTGCCGATGCAGCGCAACCCCGGCGTCTGCCCAGCCGACGCCCCTTTTCGCGCACTGCCTGAAGTCGTGGTGCCGGGTGTCGGCCAGGTGGCCCAGAGCGCACCGCCCCCTGCTCACCGCTATACCCCGACCGCATTGCTCAAGGTTTCCGGCCCCGAGCAGATGCGGCAGGAATGGCTGGCCAGCCGAGGCCCAGCGGCCTACGCCGCCATGCTTGCGCATGTGCAAGCCCTGGCCAAAGCACAGCGGCGACCTGCCTCCAGCCTGATTGCCGGTCAAGACGACGACTGAAATCGATGCACCCCAAAAGGCATTTAAACCCATCTCACCAGGCCCCGAAAGGGGCCTTTTTCATGGCAAGAAATCCCGCGTCTGCAGAAAAACAACGTCATCGTTCTGACACATGAATTCAACAGATTTTCACATCGTGTCTCAAAAATGACGAGTTCTTTTCCCCCTTCTGCAACCACCATGAAACCCGCTGTGCATTGCCCATCACAAAACCCACTCAAGCGATCAAACCTCAAGCTCACCGTCGCCCTCGCGCTGGCTTTTGGCGCCGCAGCGCAAGCCCACGCGCAAACCAGTCTGGGCGAAGTGCAGGCGCAAGGACAGACCAGCGCCACAAAGCCGGGGGACGGCTTTTTCCTGAAAGCGCCATCGGGCACGGTAACCTCCATCCCCGAAAGCCAGCTCAACACCATCCAGCAGTTCAACCCTGAGGCCACACAGGCCCAAACCGAAATCACTGCCGGCCAGTTTCAGTCGCTCGACCCCACCGACTCGTTCACCCGCGGGCTGGAAAACATGCCCAATGTGGTCGTCACTAGCGATGGCGACAGCATGAACGGCGACACGGTGTACATCAACGGCTTCGGACAGAATCTCATCAACTGGACACTCGACGGCATACCGCTGAACGACAACGACAGCTACGCCTTCTACACCAACGAGTTCATCCACACGCGCCTGATCGCGGGGACGCGATATTTTCCGGGAGCCGCTTCAGCCGCCATTCCGGGCTTGGCCGCATTTGGCGGCTCGGTCGAGACCTATTCGCTGAACCCGAGCGCCAAACCTTCTGTTTCCCTGCTCGGCGGATACGGCTCCTTCGGCAAATACAACTTCGGCACCCTGGTCAACTCCGGGCTGCTCGGCGCCAATAGCGGCGCCCCGACTTCATTGTGGTTCTACGCGAACAAAACCCACAGCGACGGCTATTTCGACAACACGCCCAGCGACCAGAAGCAATACCTGTTCAAGAGCGTGACCCAACTCGGCACCGGCGCGCTGACCCTGTTCTACACCCAGAACAACCAGAAGTTCAATTACTACGGCGGTTGCACCAAGGCCGACTACGCCAAATATGGCGACACCTGCAACGTCTACCGCGGCGACCCGGTCGTCAATGGCAAACAAAACGGTCTCTCGCCCACCTACAACTACAACCAATATCAAAACTGGCTGACCTATGCCAAATACGAAGCCACCTTCGGCAAGGTCACCGTCTCCAACCAGCTTTATTACTACCGGGGCAACGGCTACGGCGGCGGCGCTTACACCAACAGCACCTACAACCTGCTGCAGCCCAATGGGGTGTATGGCTCGGTCAAAGCGCCAGTGGGCGGCCTGTTCATGTCGCATGGCATCAACGACACCCGGCGCTGGGGCAATATTTTCAAGCTGACCACGCCCATTACCGACAACCTGGGGCTGGAAGCTGGCATCTGGTTCAACAAGAACGACACCACGCACGACCAGCAGTTCATCAGCAGCACCACGGGCCAGTATCTGGGTTCGGTGTACAAGGAACCGGTCTCGACCAAGCTCTACGAGCCCTATTTCAACTTTACCTTCAAGCCCACCGACCGCCTGACCCTGCAGGCCGGACTGAAATACCTCAAGACTGAGCGCGACTTCATCGACTATGCGGCAGTCGCCAAATCCAAGGGTACTGCGGGGCAGTACAGCTCCAGCTTCTCGACCACCATGCCCTCTCTCGGCGTGAACTACAAGCTGGCACAGGGCATCAACGTTTACTCCAACTACACCCGCAACAGCAATCCGCCGCAATACAACCAGTACTACACCGGCACCTACAACCCCGATCTTGCCCCGCAGAAGGCCACGACCTACGACGCTGGCGTGATCTACGACTTCGGCATGTGGAGCGGCGGCGTGGATGTATTCCGCGTCAACTTCGACGACTACATCCAGAGTTTCAGCTACACGCCGCCTGGCGCCACCCAGTCCATCTCCATTCTGGCCAACGTGGGCAAGGCTGTGAATGAGGGCATCGCCTGGCAGAACAATTTCCAGATCGACAAAAACTGGTCGGCCTACGCCAACCTGGGGCTGCTCAACGCGCAGTTCACCTCGGCCAAGGTGCCCATGCCGTATTCGCCACACTCCACGATGGCGCTGGGCGGCATCTACACCGTCGGCCCGTGGCGAGCCAAGCTGGGCGTGCGCCACACCAGCGAGGCCTACTGGACGGACTTCAAGTCCCCCATTCCGGCGCACACCATCGCCGATGCCTCGCTGCGCTACACCTGGAAGGGCGGCGACACGGTGCGCGGCTTGGGTCTGCAAAAAGTCAGCGTAGGCTTCAACGTGAACAATCTGTTCGACAAGCGCTACATCACCAAATACAGCACCGGCTTTCCGGGCAGCGCCAAAGACCCGCTCATCAAATACAACCTGCCACGCAGCTACTACCTCAGCCTGGAGGCGCAGTTCTGATGGGCGCGGCGCCGAAGACCGCGTTGATCCCTCCGACCCGCCGCGCATTCTTGCGGGGCGGTCTGGTGACTTCCGCGCTGCTGGCCACCGGGCAATGGCCCTTTCCTGCAGCCTGGGCTGAACCAGCCGCCCCCGGCGTGCTCTACGCCGGGCCGATGCAGGGCTATGTGGCTGCACGCTCTGCCCTCATCTGGGTGCAGACGCCCGGCGCAGCCGAAGTGGCGTTGGAGTATGCCCCAGAGAATCAGCCCGGCGAGAAAAAGCGCTCCGCGTCGGTTCGCACCGATGCGGCAGGGCAGTTCTGCGCTCATCTGGTCATGGACGATCTCTCTCCCGGCACGCGCTACCGTGCTGTGGCCTGGGTCAATGGCAAACCGGCTGCGAATCGCACCCTCGTCGTGCGCACGCAGCCCATCTGGCAGTTTCGTTCACCGCCGCCCGATGTCACCCTCCTGACGGGTTCTTGCGCGTATCTGAACGACCCGCTATTCGATCGGCCGGGCCAGCCCTATGGCGGCGGCTACGAAATTTATGAGCCGATGACGCAGGAAGGCGCCGATCTGATGGTGTGGCTGGGCGACAACCTCTATTACCGCGAGGTGGATTGTCAGAGCCCGCAAGGCATGGCGCTGCGCTACCGCCAACAGCGCGGCTTCGCTCCGCTGGATGCGTTTTTACGCTCAACCCCGCAAGTGGCGATCTGGGACGACCATGATTACGGCCCGAACGACAGCGATGCGAGTTTCGAGTTCAAGAACGCCTCGCTCGATCTGTTCAAAACCTATTGGGCCAACCCGACGTATGGCGTTGGCGACGTCGCCGGAGTGTTCACCAAGACCAGCATCGCCGATGCCGATATTTTTCTGCTCGATGATCGTTGGTGGCGCAGCGCAGACGCCACCAGCCCGGGTGACCGCGGCAAGGTGATGTTCGGCCCGGCGCAGATGCGCTGGCTGCGCAACGCCCTGCTGTCCTCGCGCGCCCGCTTCAAGATCGTCGCCGCTGGCGGCCAGTTTTTCAACGACGACGACGCTTACGAGGGCTGGAACCAGTTTCCCGAAGAACGCGCCGCATTTCTCGGCTGGCTGCAGCAATACCGCATCCCCGGCTTGCTGTTTCTCTCGGGAGACCGGCACATCACCGAGCTGATCCGGTATCCGCGTCCGGCCTACGGCGGCAAGCGCGACTATCCGCTGGTGGAGTTCACCTGCTCGCCGCTGAATTCCAGGCCGGCCAAAGGCGACGGCAATCCCAACCGCGTACCCGGCACGCTAGTCGCTGAGCGCAACTACGGCGTGCTCAAATTCAGCGGCGAGGGCAAGGAGCGGCGGCTGGAGCTGCAAGCCAAGAACGTCGGCGGCAAGCTGCTGTGGTCGCACACCCTGGCGCTGGCCGACCTGGGCTGGAGCTAGAGCGTACATTCGCTGCCCACCGACGCCTCACCACGACGCCTCGCGCTCCGGGGTGGCGCTGATGCGGTGGATGGAGAGGTCGGCGCCGTTGAATTCCTCTTCGGCGTCGAGGCGGATGCCGAGGGTCTTTTTCAGCACGCCATAGACCACGAAGCCGCCGATCAGGGCCACTGTGATGCCCATCAGCGTGCCGACGATCTGCGAGGCCAGCGACACCCCGCCCAGCCCGCCCAGCGCCTTCATGCCGAAAATGCCCGCGGCAATGCCGCCCCAGGTGCCACACAGGCCGTGCAGCGGCCACACCCCCAGCACGTCGTCGATCTTCCAGCGGTTTTGCGTCAGGGTGAACATCCAGACGAACAGCGCCCCGGCCACCGCGCCGACCACCAGCGCGCCCAGCGGGTGCATCACGTCTGAACCCGCGCACACCGCCACCAAACCGGCCAGCGGCCCGTTGTGCAGAAAGCCAGGGTCGTTTTTGCCCGCGGCCAGCGCCGCCAGGGTGCCGCCCACCATCGCCATGAGCGAGTTCACCGCCACCAGACCGCTGATCTGGTCGAGCTTTTGCGCGCTCATCACATTGAAGCCGAACCAGCCCACGATCAGTATCCACGAACCCAGCGCCAGGAATGGGATGGACGAGGGCGGATGCGCCGACATCTGCCCGTTGGCGTGATAGCGGCCGCGACGCGGCCCGAGCAAGAGCACGGCGGGCAGCGCGATCCAGCCGCCCATCGCATGCACCACTACCGAGCCGGCGAAATCGTGAAAGGGCGCGCCGAAAGTGGACTGCAACCATGCCTGAATGCCCAGATTGCCGTGCCACACAATGCCCTCGAAAAACGGGTAGATAAAGGCGACGATGGTGAAGGTGGCGATGAGCTGGGGCCAGAACTTGGCGCGCTCGGCAATGCCGCCGGAAATGATGGCCGGAATGGCCGCGGCGAAGGTCAGCAAAAAGAAGAACCGGGTCAACTCGTAGCCATGATCGCGGGTGAGCACGTCATCGCCCACGAGAAAATGATGACCGTAGGCGATGCCGTAGCCGAGCAGAAAGTAGGCAATCGCCGAGACGGAAAAGTCGGTGATGATTTTGGAGAGCGCGTTGACCTGGTTTTTCTTGCGCACCGTGCCCAGCTCAAGAAAGGCGAACCCGGCGTGCATGGCGAGCACCAGAATGGCGCCGAGAAGGATGAACAACACATTTCCACTGGAGGCGTCTTGCACGATTGGGGTTCCTGATAAGAGTTAGGTAGATACAGCAAACTTCGTGCCCATAAATGGCGCACGGTGCCCCTGTTGGGTTCACAACCGCTCACAAACTGCGCATTTTCGGTGCATGACAGGGCTTGGTTCGCACCATATCAAGGCGTTGCGCACCGTATTCGGGCGCATCGATCAGAGCAGCCGCTTGCTTAGAATGGCGGGCTCGTTGTTCCTCCTGCGGTTTCCATTCGAGAACGTCCATGCCTTTCAAAGTCAAACCTTACGTTTCTGAAGTGACGCATTTCATCCAGGATCTGAAGCACAGCGATCCGCAGCTTGAGGCCAAGCAAAAAGAAGGGCGTGCCCGGCTTTGGGACAAACCGCAGAACCCCGAGCTGACCCGGGAATTCCAGGCGGCCCGCGTGCCGCAGAAAGCCTACGTTTACGGCAGTCACTGAAGTCGCCCCGAGCGTGGCGAGCTTCGCTGCAAGCCATTCCATGACCGCCGCGCCCGGCGACGCCGCGCTGATGTCTCCGGCGGTGGACAGCACCCCGGCCACGGTCGACGGCATGGCGGTCGCGCGGCTGTACGGCGAGCCGCTGTTCGAGCTGCCGCAAGACCTCTACATCCCGCCCGATGCGCTCGAAGTCTTTCTCGAAGCCTTCGAAGGGCCGATGGATCTGCTGCTCTACCTTATCCGCAAGCAGAACTTCAACATCCTCGACATTCCGCTGGCGCAGGTCACGGCGCAGTATCTGAGCTATGTCGAGCAAATCCGCCGACACAATCTGGAGCTGGCCGCCGAGTATTTGCTGATGGCGGCCATGCTCATCGAGATCAAGTCGCGCATGTTGCTGCCGCGGCCGCCCACCGAGCCCGGCGCCGAGCCCGAAGATCCCCGCGCCGAACTCGTGCGCCGGCTCTTGGAATACGAACGCTTCAAGCTCGCTGCGCAGCAGCTCGACGCCCTGCCCGTGCTCGGACGCGACTTCTGGCGTGCGCAAGCGCTGTTCGACCGTGACGCCGCACCGCGCCTGCCCGACGTGACGGCCGACGAACTACAACAGGCGTGGAGCGACATTCTCAAGCGCGCCAAGTTGCATACTCACCACAAGATCACCCGCGAGCAACTTTCGGTGCGCGATTACATGAGCCGCGTGCTACGCCAGTTGCAAGGCAAGCGCTTCCTCGAATTTCACGAACTGTTCGACCCCGCACAGGGCGTGCCCGTCGCCGTGGTCACGCTGGTGGCGCTACTCGAACTCACCCGGGAAGCGCTGGTGGAAATCACCCAGGCCGAAGCCTTCGCCCCTCTGTATGTGCGGCTGGCTTACACCCCAAGTTGATGCGCAGGCCAGAAATCGAACGCTCGTTCGCAAAAACCAACCCGGCGCGGGCATAATGCCCCGGTTTCCACCTGAGCTCAAGCCATGTCAGCAGACTCTCCCGCGCCCTACGGCGCTGCGCCCCGCAGTGATAGCGCTCCGCGCAAACCGCTCACCCTGCACCGCCTGCGCGCCATGCGTGAGGCCGACGAAAAAATCGCCATGCTCACCGCTTACGACGCGGCCAGCGCCAGCTTGCTCGACGCTGCCGGGGTGGATTGCCTGCTGGTGGGCGACTCGCTGGGCATGGTGATGCAGGGTCACGGCTCCACCCTGCCCGTCACGCTCGAACAAATGGTCTATCACACGCAGTGCGTGGCGCGCGGCAATCGCAGCGCCTGGCTCATTGCCGATCTGCCCTTCGGCAGCTACCAGGGTGGAGTCGAGCAAGCCGTGGCCAGCAGCGTGGCGCTAATGCAGGCCGGTGCGCAGATGGTCAAGCTCGAAGGCGGCGGCTGGACCGCGCCCGTCATCGCCGCCCTCGTGGAGCGCGGCATTCCCGTCTGCGCCCACCTCGGCCTCACGCCGCAGAGTGTGCATGCGCTCGGCGGCTACCGCATTCAGGGCCGCGACGCGCAATCGGCCGACACCCTGCGCCGTCATGCGGCCGAAGTCGGCGCTGCGGGCGCGGCCATGCTGGTGCTCGAACTCGTGCCCTCCGATGTGGCAGCGCAGATCAGCGCGGCCTATCCCGGCATCACCATCGGCATCGGCGCGGGCGCGCGCACCCATGGCCAAGTGCTGGTGCTGCACGACATGCTCGACATCACCCGCGGCCCCAAACCGCGCTTCGTGCGCAACTTCATGCAGGGCGCGCCCAGCCTTCTCGACGCCGTGCGCGGCTATGTCGACGCCGTCAAACAAGGCACCTTCCCCGACGAAGCCCTGCACGGCTATACCGCCTGATTCTTCCTCCCGCCCTTGCCCATGCTGACCGTCCACACCGTCGCCGACCTGCGCGCCGCGCTCGAGCCGCACCCTGATCGGACTCTAGTGCCCACCATGGGCAACCTCCACGCCGGTCATCTGGGCCTGATCGCCCGCGCGCGGCAGGAAAACGTCCCGGTGGTGGCGAGCATTTTCGTCAACCGCCTGCAGTTCGGGCCGAACGAAGACTTCGACCGCTACCCGCGCACCCTTGCGCACGACGCGGCGCTGCTGGCCGACGCCGGCTGCGACCTGCTGTTCGCCCCTGACGAAGCCGAGATGTACCCGCAGCCGCAGACCTTCCGCGTGTTGCCCGATCCGGCCATCGCCGACATTCTCGACGGCGCCGCCCGCCCCGGTCATTTCGAAGGCGTGGCCACCGTGGTGATGAAGCTGTTCCAGATGGTGCAGCCGCGCCATGCCGTGTTCGGCAAAAAGGACTATCAGCAGTTGCTTCTCATCCGTCGCATGGTCGAGCAGTTCGCCCTGCCCATCACCATCATCGGCCTCGACACGGTGCGTGCCGACGACGGACTGGCGCTGTCTTCGCGCAACGGCTACCTCACGGCTGAAGAACGCGCGCAGGCACCGCAACTCCAGGCCGCGCTGCGCGCCCTGGCCGAAGACGCCCGCAGCGCGACCGCCCCCGAGCAGATTCACCTGCTCGAACAACAGGCCATGACCCGCCTCGACCATCTCGGCTGGACGCCCGATTACCTCACCCTGCGCCGCCGCGCCGACCTGCAGCCGCCTACCGCGCAAGACCTGCACCGCGGCACGCCCTGCGTCGCGCTGGCCGCCGCCCGCCTGGGCCGCACCCGGCTGATCGACAACCTGGAGTGCTGAACGCCCCCCGGCAACCTTGAGACGGCGCCCTCAAGCCCGGTATCCGGGATCGGTGCGTTCGAGCTTGCGCAGCAGCGCAGGCCAGACAAAGGCGCCGCCCATGCCACCGGTCTGCACCCGCATGGCCTCCGCCACGCCGCTGAGAATCTGCGGATGCACCTGGCGCAGCCCTTCCACCCCCTGCTGACCCGCCAGCGCGGCGATCTGGATCTGACAGGCGCTCTCCAGCACATACATGCCCAGAAAGGCATCGGCGATGCTAGCGCCCACGGTCAGCAGGCCGTGATTGCGCAGAATGAGGAAGTTGGCGTCCCCCAGATCATCCTGCAGACGCGGCTTTTCGTCGGAACGGAACGCCACGCCCTCATAGTCGTGATAAGCCACCGATGCCAGCACGAAAGTGCTCTGCTGACTGATGGGCAACACGCCGTGCTCCTGCGCGCTCACCGCCACACCGGCGCGGGTATGGGTATGCAGCACGCAGACCGCATCCGGCCGCGCCTCGTGCACCGCACTGTGGATGACAAAGCCCGCCGGATTGACGAGATAAGGGCTCTCGCTCAACTTGTTGCACTCGGCGTCCACCTTCACCAGACTCGACGCCGTGATCTCCTCGAACATCAGGCCATAGGGATTGATGAGAAATTGGTGGTCGCCACCGGTCAGCGAAAGCGGCAGCTTGGCGCTGATGTGAGTGAACACCAGATCGCTCCAGCCGTGCAAGGCCACCAGCCGATAACAAGCCGCCAGATCGCAGCGCAGCGACCATTCCTGCGGGTCCACCGCGTGTTCCAGGTTCGGTATGTTCATGTTTGTCTCCTTCGTTTTTATGGAAGCTGATTTTCGGCCCATTTGCGCGCCTTGTCAGCGAACAAGGCGCTGGCCGCGCGAACAAGGGACAATCACCTTTTCATCACCCCTTCACTGACGCCCCTCCTCCAAGCGCTGACCCACGCGTTGACCCACCATGCCCCAAAGTGATGTTCTGATCCTCGGCGCCGGTCTGGCCGGCCTGTCCACCGCACTGCATCTTGCCGAGCGCCTCAAGGTGACGGTGCTGGCCAAGCGCACGCTTGACGTCTCGTCCAGCCAATGGGCGCAGGGCGGCATTGCCGCGGTGCTGGCCGAGGGCGACAGCTTCGAGGAGCACGTGCACGACACCCTGGTCGCCGGTGCGATGCTGGGCGATCTGCCGGCCACGCGCTTTGTCATCGAGCACGGGCCGGACGCCATTGCCTGGCTGCGCGAACAAGGCGTGCCCTTCGACACCGAAGGCGCCGCGCTGCACCTCACCCGCGAGGGCGGCCACAGCCAACGCCGCATTGCCCATGTGGTGGACGCCACGGGCGCGGCCATCCAGACCACGCTGCTCGCCCGCGCCAAGGCCCATCCCAACATCACCCTGCTGGAAAACCATGTCGCCGTCGATCTCATCACCGACCGTCATGTGGACGGCAAGGCCAGCCCGCGCTGCTGGGGCGCCTACGCCCTCGACACCGCCAGTGGCCGGGTCGAGACCTTCGCCGCAGCGCACACCGTGCTGGCCACCGGCGGCGCCGGCAAGGTGTATCGCTACACCACCAACCCCGACACCGCCAGCGGCGACGGCCTGGCGATGGCCTGGCGCGCAGGCTGCCGCGTGGCGAATATGGAGTTCATCCAGTTCCACCCCACCTGCCTGTATCACCCCAAAGCCAAGAGCTTCCTCATCACCGAAGCGGTGCGCGGTGAAGGCGGCAAACTCGTGTTGCCCGACGGCGCCCGATTCATGCCCGCGCACGACCCGCGCGCCGAACTGGCCCCGCGCGACGTGGTGGCCCGCGCCATCGACTTCGAGATGAAAAAGCGCGGCCTCGACTGCGTCTATCTCGACATCACTCACAAGGGCGAAGCCTTCATCCGCCAGCACTTCCCCACCATTCACGCCCGCCTGCTCGAACTCGGCATCGACATGGCGCGCGAGCCCATACCTGTGGTGCCCGCAGTGCATTTCACCTGCGGCGGCGTGCTCACCGACCTGTCGGGCCGCACCGACCTGCCCGGCCTCTACGCAGCGGGCGAAGTCGCCTACACCGGCCTGCACGGCGCCAACAGGCTGGCGAGCAACTCCCTGCTGGAATGCGCGGTGTTCGGCAAGGCCGCCGCGCTCGCCATCCAGGAAGCCGCGCCTCCCGCCGTGCCCACGCCCCGCCGCTGGGACGAAAGCCGCGTGAGCGACGCCGACGAACTCGTGGTCATCAGCCACAACTGGGACGAACTGCGCCGGATGATGTGGAACTACGTTGGCATCGTGCGCACCGACAAGCGGCTGGAGCGCGCCGCCCACCGCATCGCCCTGCTGCAAGCCGAGGTGGACGAGTTCTACGCCAACTTCCGCGTCACCCGCGATCTGCTGGAGCTGCGCAATCTGCTGCAAGTCGCCGCTCTCATCGTGCGCTCGGCGCAGTTGCGGCACGAAAGCCGCGGCCTGCATTACAGCCTCGACTGGCCGCAGACCGCCGCGCCCGCCGCACCCACCATTCTCGTGCCCTGACTGCCCATGCCCACACCGCACGCCCTCCCCGATCTCGCCCTGGTCAGCGCCTTGCTGCGCAACGCCGCACGCGCAGAAATTCTGCCCCGTGCGCAGTCGCCCGACCCACGCCTGAAGGCCGACGGCACCTGGGTCACCGACGCCGATCTGGCCATGCAAACCCGAGTGCAGCACGAACTCGCCGCCCTCTGGCCGCACATTCCCTTGCTGGGCGAAGAAATGACCGCCGAAGCGCAACAGCAACACATGGCGAAAGAAGCCGCCTCGCCAGACGGCCCCGGCCTCTGGGTGCTCGACCCGCTTGACGGCACCAGCAACTTCTCCGCCGGCCTGCCGGTGTTCGGCCCCTCGCTGGCGTGGATACAGGGCGGCCGGGTTCGGCTGGGCGTCGTCGTCGATGTGATGCGCGACGAAGTCTTCAGCGCCGCCCTGGGCGCCGGCGCATTTCTCAACGGCCAGCCCTTGCGCGTACCCGCCACACAAGTGCCGCTATCCAAGACCATCGCCTGCATCGACTTCAAGCGGCTTTCAGCCCCGCTGGCCACGCAGTTGGCGATGCGCCCACCCTACAGCTCGCAACGCTCCATCGGCTCAGTAGCGCTCGACTGGTGCTGGGTGGCCGCAGGCCGCTTCCACCTCTACCTGCACGGCAGCCAGGGCCTGTGGGACTACGCCGCAGGCAGCCTCATCCTCAGCGAAGCTGGCGGTCATGGGCAAACTTTGGTGGGCGAAGCCGTGTTCAACAACACCCTCGAAAAACGCTCGGCCGTATGCGCGGGAGATGCGGGGTTGTTTGCGCAATGGACGCAGTGGTTGGCTGCGAACGGCGGCGCGCTCGACTGAGCGCCCAACCGCCCGAGCTGCGGGCAAGTCTTGGCACTACCGCGGGCGGACGCTTTGCTTGAAACCCTGTTGCTTGCCCATTGAAATTCGTCTTTACTGTAGCTACAGTAAAGCATGCGTATCGAGTTCGACCCAGCCAAGGATCTCTCGAACCAAGCCAAGCACGGCGTGTCGTTGGCTTTTGCCGGTGAACTCGACTGGGAAGCTGCGTTGGTGTGGATCGATGCGCGGTTTGACTACGGCGAGACGCGAATGATCGCCCTCGCCCCAAAAACCGGCACCCTCTACTACGTGGCATTTATCGATCGCGACAACACGCGAAGGATCATCAGCCTTCGCCGCGCCAATCGACGTGAGGTCAAACACTATGTCCAAAACTTCTAATCGCCCCATCGTTCGTATACCGACGACCGAAGAGGACAAAGCCATCACTGCGACCGCTCGAAGCGACCCCGATGCTCAACCGCTCACTCCCAAGCAACTCAAGGCCATGGTTCCCCTAGCCTCGGTTCGTAGCCGCCCCAAGTCCGCAAACAAGAAGTTGCTCGTGTCGGTGCGCTACAGCCCCGAGGTCATCACCTATTTCAAATCCACCGGCGAAGGTTGGCAGTCCTTGATGGACAGCGTTCTCCGCAAATACGTCGCACGTCATTCTCGCGGTGCGTAAGCTGTCTGGATTATGGTGCTCCTCGTTAACAAGCAACCAGTTATGGATGCAACCGCTAGACCTGACGCCAATCATATGACCCCAGCTGTGCAAACATGCGTGACCCCTAACCATGCGCCGTATGCAGCCATTCGTGTAATCTTCTGTAATGACACTCAACACTGATAATAGTAGGCAATTTTCTAACTTGGAACGGCAGGTATTGAGAATGAACGTGGCTCTGATTGATGGGATTCGTGATGTTCTATCTACAGGATGGGTGGGAAATTTTATTGGGATCGCAGGAGCAATATTGGCTATATATTTTTATTATTTATCCCGCAAAAGATCCATTATTGCATTTCAGGAAATGCATGAGAAATTATTAGGCGGAATGCTCCCAAAGGCGATTACTATATTCTACGATGGGAATAAAATTCCAAAGCTTTCTCGTTATACGGCGATTATTTGGAATGCTGGGGAAAATACAATAAATGGCAGCGACATAGTTTCATCCAATCCAGTTCGAGTCAAGCTGAAAGATAAATCCCTTAAAATACTAGACAGCAGGATAATTGAAACGACGAGAGATTTTTTGGGCATAAAATGCATATACCCATCACAGGATGATATTGCAGCAGAATTATATTTTGATTATCTTGACGCAAAGGATGGATTTACATTAGAGATTCTTCATACAGGTGACCCAAATTCTGTAGAACTATGTGGCTCCATAAAAGGCATCCCAAATGGATTGACGAATTATGGCTTATTGCCAGCATCTGCAGCGGCCAAAAAATCAAATAGAATGCACCTTAAAAGTGGATTTTTTATTTCCAAATCATTCTCAGGTTGGATAGTTTTTATTGGCGGCATCGTGTTTTTTGTGGGCAATTTATTCTTTCCACTGCACTTTCGGAGTGGATTTTATTTTAATAACAAGCCTATAGATTACTTATACACATATCTAGGGGCTATCTATATAATTATAGGACTCAGGCTTATTTTGCGCGTAAGGCGTCGATTTCCAAATACTTTAAAATTCCATAAACTTGAAGATCGCTGGTGAAATCGATGAACGCGCGTACGAGTTACGGGGGTCACGCGCTCGACGCACGCGTACGCGTAACGGGGGTCAGGTAACGGGGGTCTAACTTCGTAGCGCCCGATCCATCACTCGCCCCGCCTTCACCGCCCCAACGCCGCGCCGAAGACTTTGCCCAGCAGCTTGCTGCCGGTGCCCACGGGGTCGGTGCGGATGGCTTTTTCTTGCTCGCCGATGGCTTGGTACAGGCGCTTGAGCGCCTCTTGGGTGACGTACTGCTGAATGCTGGCCTGATCGGCCTTGACGAGGCCGAACTGCGCGGCCTGCCCGGCGAAGCGGTTGTAGGTCTGGGCGAGGCCGACCTTGTCGGTGGCCTGGGTGACGATGGGCAGGAATTTTTGCGTCAGGGGTGCTTCGGTCTTGCGTTTGAAGTAATCGGTCGCGGCCTCGTCGCCCCCGGTGAGAATGCCTTTGGCGTCTTGCACTGACATGCTTTTCACCGCATCTACCAGCAAGGTTTTGGCTTCGGGCACGGCGGCTTCGGCGGCGCGGTTGATGGCCAGATCGAGCTGGTCGGCCTGAGCGCCCATGCCGGCCATGCGCATCAGGCCGCTGGCCTTCTCGATGGCGGGCGGAAGGGGAATGCGCCACTTGGCGTTGCCATAGAAGCCGTTTTCGCGGCCCAGCTCTTTCACTGCGATGTCTGCGCCGCGCGACAGTGCGGTCTTCAGTCCCTGATCGACTTCGCCGTTGCTCAGCGCCGCCACTGCGGCATTCACCGCGCCCGAAGACGCCCCGCTGCCCTGCCCGGCCGAGTTCGGTTGGGCGGCTTGCTGCGCAGGCGCTTGCGCCGTGCCCAGCGCGCCGCTGAGCTGGTTGGTCAGGTTGCCGAGATCGAAGGCCATTGCGGGCAGTGGCGCGGCGAGCGCCAGCACGACGGCAAGGGCAAGAGGCAAAGCCAGGGGACGTGTTTTCATCGAATTCTCCGAGGGTCAGCGTTGTGGATCTGGGGTGGCGCGCAGCACTTCGTCGAGCGTGGTGACGCCTTCGGCCACCTTGATGGCGCCAGCCAGGCGCAGCGGCTTCATGCCGTCTTTGATGGCTTGCGCCCGCAGAGGCGCGAGTTCGGGGCTGCGCACCAGCAACGCCCGCAGCGCCTCGCTGCAACTCAGCAGCTCATACAGGCCGATGCGGCCGAGATAGCCGGTGTTGCGGCATTCCACGCAGCCCACGGGTTTGTAGGGGCGCACCTCCGATTGCGTTTTCCACGGCGCCACGGCCGCGCGAAAGGCCTCTTGGTCGAAGGCGTCGTCGGGCTGCTTGCAATGCGGGCAGAGGGTGCGCACCAGACGCTGCGCGAGCACGCCGAGCAAGGTGGCACTAGCGAGGTAGGACGGCACGCCGAGTTCGAGCAGGCGGGTGATGCTCGACGGTGCGTCGTTGGTGTGCAGGGTGGACAGCACCAGATGCCCGGTGAGCGCGGCCTGCACCGCCATGTCGGCGGTCTCGCGGTCGCGGATTTCGCCGACCATGATGATGTCGGGATCTTGCCGCATCAGCGCGCGCAGGCCTTCGGCAAAGCTGAGGTCGATGGCGGGCTGCACCTGCATCTGGTTGAACGCGGGCTCGACCATCTCGATCGGGTCTTCCACGGTGCAGACGTTCACCTCCTCGGTGGCTAGGCGCTTGAGGGTGGAATACAACGTGGTGGTCTTGCCGCTGCCCGTGGGCCCGGTGACGAGGATGACACCGTTGGGCTGATGGGTCAGGCGCTGCCAGTCGCGCGCTTCGTGCGCCGGAAAGCCGAGTGCGGGCATGTCGCGCACAACCACGTCGGGATCGAAGATGCGCATCACGAGTTTTTCGCCAAACGCAGTGGGCATGGTGGCCAGGCGCAGCTCCACCTCGTCGCCCGAAGGCCGACGGGTCTTGATGCGGCCATCTTGCGGGCGGCGCTTTTCGACCACGTCCATGCGGCCGAGCAGCTTGACCCGGCTGGTCATCGCGCCCATCACCGAACCGGGCACCTGATAAACCGTGTGCAGCACGCCGTCGATGCGAAAACGGATGACTCCCATGTCGCGCCGCGGCTCGAGGTGGATGTCGGAGGCGCGCTGCTCGAAGGCGTATTGCCACAGCCAATCGACCACCTGCACCACGCCGGCGTCGTTGGCGTCGAGCGTCTTGCCGCTGCGGCCCAGTTCCACCAACTGCTCGAACTGGTTGACCCCGCCGGTGCTGCCGTTTTTCTGCGCATGTTTGACCGAGCGCGCGAGGTTGAAAAACTCCACCGTGTAGCGGGTGATGTCGGCCGGGCTGGCGACCTGCAGCTCGATGGGGCGGCGCAGCATGCGCTCCATCTCGGGCACCCAGCCGCGGTCGAAGGGCTCGCAGGTGGCGATGGTGACCGCCTCGGTCGAGGCCGCCACGGGCAGAATGCGGTGGCGCTCGGCGTAGCTGGTGGACATGAGATCGCCGATCTTGCTGATCTCGACCTTCAGCGGATCGACGCGCAAATAGGGCAGATTGGCACGCTGCGCCAGCCATTCGGTCAACACATCCAGATCGAGCGTGCGGCCATCGCTCAGACGCTTGAGCCCGGCCAGCGCCACGCGCTGCAGCGCATGCAGCTTGCCGCTGGCGTGAGCGCAGCGCTCCCAGCCGTAGCGGCCCGCAGCCGCGTCAATCAGGCCGTCTGCCTCCAGCCACTGCAGCAGTTCGCGCCAATCGAGCCGACCCTGCGCCGCAGGCGGCGCACCCGGTGCAGATCGCGCCTTGGGCGGGGCGGAAGGGTCGGCCGAGCGAGTGGGGGGGCGGGAAACGTCCATAAAAACCGAGTGTAGGACAGCCCCTTGTGACGCCGTGTTAACGCGCCGGATGCAGGCGCTTGAGCAAGCGCGCCCAGCGCCGCGCCGGCAGGCCGCCGGTGCGCTGCGCCACGGCATCGGCGCGCTCCAGCAACTGCGCGCGCGTCGGCAGCGGGCTCTGCGTGGCGTCGCGCAGGGCGATGGCGATGAGGTTACCGTCGCGGTTGGGCGGTAGCTGCCACACGCTGTCGCCCGGCTGGTTGAACGCCGCGACGATGCGCTGCAGATTGCGCTCCAGCACGCGCACATGACCCGGCCCGCTGAACAGATTGACCACCATCACCCCCTGCTCGCCCAGCAGTTGGCGGCATGCGGCGTAAAACTCGGCAGACTCCAGCGCGGGGGCCGCGGCTTGCTCGTCGTACATATCCACATGCAACACCGCCGCACTGCCCGCATAGGCGGGGTCGGCCGCATACGCGCCGGCATCCGCGCACAGCACTTGCAACTTGCCGCCAGGCTCTGGCAGCGCAAACCAGCGATGCGCGGCCAGAATGACGCCCGGGTTCAGCTCCACCGCCACGCAGGGCAGCCGCAAGCGCTTGAGCATGAATTTGGTGATCGCCGCGGCGCCCAGGCCCAACTGCACCGCCGTGCCGCCGCGCCAGGCTTTGTCGGGCAACAGCAGCATCCAGGCCATCATGCGCTGCACATACTCCAGTTCGAGATCGTTGGGACGGGCGATGCGCATGCTGCCCTGGATCCAGGGCGTGCCCAGATGCAAATGGCGCACGCCGTCCTCTTCGGAAAGGGTGGGTTGGGGCAAGGTGGGTTTACGGGCCATATCAAATGAGTTTTGCAGCGATGAATGCCTCCCGCCAGGCGGCACGCTTGCGCTCCAGACTCCAGCTCGCATTCGCCGGGCTGGTGGAGGGCAGACGGCGCACCTCGGGGCCGAGGCTGCGGGTGATGCGCATGGCGCGGGCCGATTCGCCCCCGTTGTGCGCGATGAGTTGCAGCGCAGGCAGCCGCGCGACGAGGGCAGGAAGATCATTGGGCAGCGCATCCGCAATGGCGCTGTCCAGACTGCCCTGGCGGCGGCAGTGGGCGTACACATCCCAGATGCCCAGCCCGCGCGCGCACACCGCCTCGATGCGCTGCGCGTAGGGCCGCTGCATCAGATCCAGCCCGAACAAATCGCCCACGATGGGCCAGAACTGATTGCGCGGATGCGCGTAATACTGCTGCGCCTGCAACGAGGCGACGCTCGGGAAGCTGCCCAGCACCAGCAGGCGGCAATCGCCCCGCACCGCAGGCGCCAGCCCCCGCAGCATCGGCGCGGAAGGTGCAACAGGAGCAAGGGCGGAAGCGAACGAACGAGCCATACCGTCATTGTCGCCGCTGCCGCCATGGCCGCGGCCAAGCACCTGCCTATAATCGCCAACCTTGTCGCGTCGCGGGTGTAGTTCAATGGCAGAACGGCAGCTTCCCAAGCTGCATACGAGGGTTCGATTCCCTTCACCCGCTCCAAATCATCTCCGGCCTGAGCCGGATTTTTTTCGCCATGACGGCTGACCCTAACCCCGCAACAGACGACGCCGACACGCTCCGGCAACGCGGCATCCGCAGCTTTGTACTGCGCGCCGGGCGCACCACCGAGGCGCAGACGCGCGCGCTGGCGGAACTGGGGCCGCGCTGGATCGTGCCTTATGCCGACGCCGTCACCGATTGGTCCGCCGTGTTCGGCCGCGCCGCGCCGCGGGTGCTTGAAATCGGCTTCGGCATGGGCGACGCCACGGCGCAGATCGCCGCAGCAAAGCCCGAGATAGATTTCATCGGCGTGGAAGTGCACCCACCCGGCGTGGGCGCGCTACTGCAGCGCATCGACGCCGCCAAGCTCGCCAATTTGCGCATCGTGCAGCACGACGCGGTGCAGGTGCTGCGGCACATGATCGCGCCGCACAGCCTGGACGGACTGCACATCTACTTTCCCGATCCGTGGCCGAAAAAGCGGCATCACAAGCGGCGCCTGATCCAGCCGGAATTCGTGCGGCTGGCCATCAGCCGTCTGCGCCCGGGCGGCTATCTGCACTGCGCCACCGACTGGCAGCCCTACGCCGAGCACATGCTGGAGGTGTTGCGCGCCGAGCCGGGACTTGTCAACACGGCCGCCGATTACGCCCCGCGCCCGGACTGGCGCCCGGTGAGCAAATTCGAGCGCCGCGGCCTCAATCTCGGCCACGGCGTCTGGGATCTGGTGTTCACCACCCGGTGAATCCGTCGAACTTCATCCAGACCAGTTCACCCAGCCGCCCCAGGCGGTGACCAGCACCAGCGCGCCGAATACCACCCGGTACCAGGCGAAGGGCACGAAGCTGTGCCCGCCCACATAGCGCAGCAACCAGCGCACCACCATCAGCGCCGAGACAAATGCCACCGCCATGCCGAGGCCGAAGGTGGGCACATCGCTCAGGCTGAGCAAGGCGCGATTTTTGTAAAGCTCGTACACCGTGGCGGCCAGCAGGGTGGGAATGGCGAGGAAGAAGGAGAACTCGGTGGCAGCCGCGCGGCTGAGGCCGAACAACATGCCACCAATAATCGAAGCACCCGAGCGGCTGGTGCCGGGAATGAGCGCAAACGCCTGGGCGATGCCGACCTTGACCGCATCGATGGCACGCATGTCGTCCACATGGTGAATGCGCACATGCTGCGCCGACCGCTTCTGCCAGGCTTCTGCCCAGAAGATCACCAAGGCGCCAACGATAAAAGCCAGCGCCACCGGCACGGGTGCGAACAGCCAGCGTTTGATGGCGCTGGCAAACAGCAAGCCCAGAATGGCCGCCGGGATGAAGCCGATGAGCACATTGATGGCAAAGCGCCAGGCGGTGTTGCGGCGCGCGGGTTCGTCGGCGGTCAGTCCGGTGAGCACTTCGCCGATGCGCATGCGGTAATGCCACATCACCGCCAGAATGGCGCCGCTTTGAATCGCGATTTCGAACACCTTGGCCTTGTCGCTCACCCAGCCCAGCAAGCTGGCGGCGAGAATGAGGTGGCCGGTAGAGGAAATCGGCAGAAATTCGGTCATGCCCTCGACCAAGCCGAGAATCACCACCACGATGGCGGAATGCGCGTCCATGCTGACCCTTATGACAAAAGGTTGCGATTATCCGCAAACTTTGCGTCAAAAAGGCTCACACCAGGCTGCTCAGCCCCCCATACACCCCTAAACCAGCGGTCAGCACCACCACGGCGACGACCACCCAGAAGTACGCGCCGCGCAGGCGATGCTCTGGGGGCAGTGCCTTGGCAGCCAGCGCGACCAAAAACCCCAGCACCAGCGGCAGCATCAAGGCGTTCATCACTTCCACCCCGATGGACAGAGCGACCAGATCGGGCACGAAAGCCACCACCAGCGCCCCGCCAATCACCCCCGCGCTGAACACGGTGTAGAACCACGGCGCTTGCCTCGGATGCAGTTCCAGCGAGTGCTTGTAGCCGGTGACTTCGCCAAACCCCCAAGCCGCCGCCAGCGCCACCACGATGGCGGCCACCATGGCCGCGCCCAGAATGCCCAGGCCAAAGACGGTGCGCCCTAGCGTCTCGCCCAGCGTCGGGGCGAGCGCCTGCGCTATTTGCCCCACGGTGTTAAGCGGCGCGGTGCTGTGCCCGCTCCAAAGCACCGCAGCGGTCACCATGAGCACCGCCGCCATGATGAGCTGGGTGAGCGCGGCGCCCACCGCCGTGTCCCAGCGGGCGGCGGCGTACTGCTCCGGCTTGAGCCCTTTGTCGGCCACGGCGGACTGTTGATAGAACACCATCCACGGCATGATGACCGCGCCGATATTGGCCGCCACCAGATACCAATACGCCGGATGCTGCACCGGCACATGGCCCAGCCCCTGCAACACCTGCGCGCCATCGATCGGCGCGCGAAACGCCACCCAGACGAACACCAGCTCGAACAGCCCAAGCGCGATGGCGATGCGCTCCACCCGGCGGTAAGACCCCGTCCACACCACCGCCAGCAGAAATATCGCCGCCAGACCAAGGCTCCAGCCGCGCGGCACGCCGAACAGCGCCCCCACTCCGGCGACCCCCGAAAACTCGGTGATGATGGCCCCGACCGAAGCCACCGCCAAGCCCGCCACCGATACCCAGGCCCAGCGCGCACCGAAGGTCTCGCGAATCAGCTCGCCATGCCCCTTGCCGGTGAAAATGCCCAGCCGCACCGTGAGCTCCTGCACCACATACAAAATGGGAATGAGTACCAGCTGCAAGCTGAGCAACTGGTAGCCCCACTGCGCCCCGCTTTGCGCCGCAGTGATCACGCTGCCGACGTCAGTATCGGCCAGCATGACCACCAGCCCCGGGCCGAGCACGGCCAGAAAAATGGCCAGTCGGGACAGCGCCCGGGGGCCGGGCTGTGGCAGGGTGGAACTTGCGGACATGGCATTTGCCTCTCATCTGCCCACGCGGGAGCGAAGGCTTATGCTGCAAATGCTATTTACTTTTATTTGTAATTCAATCGCATTTACTCCTGCTCACACTTCTTTCGTTCTTCGCCAACCATCAAATCAGCTTCCACAGCAATAGCGCATTCAGTGCGATGATCAGCGCCGTCACCGCCCACCCAACCCAGCGCACCGTCGGCCGATTGACCAATTCGCCCATCAAACCCCGGTTGGAGGTGAACAGCAGCAAGGGCACGAGTGCGAAGGGAATGCCGAACGACAGCACCACCTGCGAAAACACCAGCGTGCGCGTCGGATCGATGCCCAACATCACCACCCCGACAGCCGGCAAGCTGGTGACCAGACGGCGCACCCACAGCGGCACGGTGAAACCCACCAGCCCCTGCATCACCACCTGCCCCGCCATCGTGCCCACCACACTGCTCGAAATGCCGCTGGCCAGCAGCGCCAGGGCGAACACCGTGGCCGCGCCCGCGCCGAGAATGGGCGTGAGGGTGCGATAGGCCTCGCTCAGATCATTGGCCGCGAGGCCCTGCTGGTGAAAGGTGGCCGCAGCCACCGCCAGCATGGCCATATTGATCAGACCGGCCAGCCCCATCGCCAGCATCACGTCCTTCCAGGCGAAGCGCATCAGCAGTGCCCTGCGCTGAACCGGCACCTGAATGCGCCGCTGTGTCAGGCTGGAATGCAGATAGATGACATGCGGCATGACGGTGGCGCCCAGAATGCCCACCGCCAGATACACCGCATCGGAGCTGCCGCCGAAACTCGGCCTCAGCGTGCCTTGGAGGATGGGAAGCAAAGCAGGATGGCTCAGCGCCAGTTGCAGGCCGTAGCCAAGCGCAATCACTCCCACCAGCGCGGCCACCACCAGTTCCAGCGGACGAAAACCCTTGCGCTCCAGCGTCAGAATGCTCATCACCACGACAAACGCCGCCAGCACCGAAGCCCCCATGGGCAGGCCGAACAGCAGATGCAGCGCCAGCGCCGCGCCGAGAAACTCCGCCAGATCGGTCATCATCGCCACGATCTCGGCCTGCACCCAGTAAAACCACACCAGCTTGCGCGGAAAACGCTCGCGGATGAGTTCGGGCAAATTGCGTCCGGTGGCGATGCCCAGCTTGGCCGACAGACCCTGCACCAGAATCGCCGCCAGATTGGCCCAGAGCACCACCCACAGCAGGGTGTAGCCATGCTGCGCGCCCGCCTGAATGTTGGTGGCGAAGTTGCCCGGATCGACATACGCCACCGAGGCCACCACCGCCGGGCCAATAAAAGGCAAGATTCGCCGCAGCCCCTGCACGCCTTTTGGGTCGCCGCTCAGGGCGATATGCGCGGCCTGAGCGGTACGTTGATCGAGTGTGGAGGCATACGACATGACCTTCTCCGTGCTGAACGTCTTGTCGATAATTTATGTCAATTACGATAAATTTCTAATTGGATTTGAATATGGCGGTCTTAGCGCGGAACAATGCGGCAACCGGCGCGAAATTTGCTCTTCGGCAGACACCGCACCGCCCGCCGGTTTTGCATCACAAATTAAACTGTGGCACTTTCACCCTGCGTTGCGGAGAACCCATGAGCATCGAGCAAGCCCGTTTCAACATGATCGAGCAGCAGATTCGTCCCTGGAATGTGCTGGACGCCGGCATCCTCGAACTGCTGGGCAGCGTGCGCCGCGAAGACTTCGTGCCCGCGGCCTATCGCGGTCTGGCCTTCATGGACACCGAAATTCCCCTGCCCTGCGGCCAGAACATGCTCGCCCCCAAGGTAGAGGCGCGCATCCTGCAAGAACTCGCGGTGCGCAAGGATGAATGGGTGCTTGAAATCGGCGCGGGCAGCGGCTTCATGGCCGCCCTGCTCGGCCACCGCGCCGCTGCGGTGCAGACCCTGGAAATTCATGAAGAACTGGTGACCATGGCGCGCGCCAACCTGCAGCGCGCCGGCATGAACAACGTCACCGTCGAGCAGGCCGATGGCGCGCATTACGCGAAAAGCGCCGAATTCGATGTGATCGTGCTCTCCGGCTCGGTCGCGCAAATTCCGCAAGACCTGCTGCAACGCCTCAAACCGGGCGGGCGGCTGGCGGCCATCGTCGGCGACGAACCCGTGATGCGCGCGCAGATCGTCACCCGCGCCACCGCCACCGACTTCCGCACCCGCGATCTGTTCGATACCGTGGCCACGCGGCTGGAGCATTTCCCCGAGCCCTCGCGCTTCCAATTCTGAACCGAGAGGGTGTGAATGACTCCGCCATGCCCGCTCATCGCGCCCAAAGCGTCCCACTCGGCGTTGCAAATGCGCGCCGTGCCTACGGGCACGGCTGTGCTTTGCGCCTTGATTGGAACCCTCTGGGTGCACTGCTCTGTCACGCCGGACTCATTCACACCCTCTGACAAAACAAGGACTCCCTGATGATCAAGCAACTCAGCGTGCGCGAACTGGCCGACAAGATCGAAGCCGCCACCGCCCCCATCACCGACTGGCAATTCCTCGACGTGCGCGAGCCCTGGGAATTTCAGATGGCAGCGATCAAGCATCCGCACTGCCCCGTGACCCACATACCCATGAGCATCGTGCCCCTGCGGCAAAACGAGCTCGATCAGAGCAAGCCGCTGGTCGTCATCTGCCGTAGCGGCAACCGCAGCATGATGATCGCCCGCTTTCTGGAGCAAAACGGCTTCGGCGAGTTGTACAACCTCAACGGCGGCATGACCGCCTGGCAGGCCGCCGCGCTGCCGCTCACCCGCCAGCCCACGCCCGCGCCGACGCCCAGCACGTTCACCCCGCAACTCGACGACGCCCTGCTCGCCACCCGACCCGAAGTGGCGCAC
>NZ_MEGQ01000017.1:0-48075 GCF_001725585.1 Thiomonas sp. SCN 64-16
TCGAACAGGTCGTGCTCGATATGCGGGTGGATGAAATCATTGTTGCCGTACGCGAACATCGGGGCGGTGTACTCCCGATCCGCCAACTGCTCGAGGCCCGGATTCTCGGCACCCCGGTTCACAATTTGCCGACTTTCTACGAGCGCTTGAAAGGCGAGGTTCCGCTGGAAAGCATGAAGGCGAGTTGGCTGATTTATGGGGGTGGTTTTACACAAGGCCACATCCGTGCCTGGGCCAAGCGTCTATTCGACATCATTAGCGCCAGCGTTCTTCTGCTTGCCCTCTGGCCCATCATGTTATTGGCTGCGCTGTTCATCAAATTAGAAGACCGGGGGCCTGTATTTTTTCAGCAAGAGCGTGTCGGCTTGTTTGGAAAGTCTTTTTACTGCCTCAAATTCCGCAGTATGCGCACGGATGCAGAAAAAGATGGCGTGGCACGATGGGCCAGCACCAATGACAACCGGATCACCCGTGTCGGCGCTTTCATCCGCAAAACACGTATTGACGAACTGCCTCAACTGATCAATGTCTTGCGCGGAGAAATGAGTATGGTCGGGCCGCGCCCGGAGCGCCCGACTTTTGTGGACATGCTCGAAAAGGATATTCCCTTTTATGCGATTCGTCACAGCGTCAAACCGGGGGTCACAGGTTGGGCGCAGGTGCGCTACGCCTATGGCGCTTCGGTGGAAGATGCGAAGCGTAAGCTGCAGTTCGATCTTTACTACGTAAAAAATAACAGCGTCTTTCTCGATTTTTTTATTTTGTTCGAGACGGTGCGCGTCGTGATTTTCGGTGAAGGCGCAAGATAATTTTTAACTTTTAGAAAGAGAACGATGACAGTAGTTGCTGTGGTGGGATTGGGGTATGTCGGTCTTCCTTTGGCCGTCGAGTTTGGTAAAAAATATCGCACGATCGGATTCGACCTCTCGGTCGAAAAAATAGCGGCTTATTGCAAGCATGTCGATCCGATCAGGAGAACCTCAAGCAGGCGAGCTTGTTCGAGCCGACAACCGATGCCTCGAAACTGAAGGAGGCCGACTTTGTGATCGTCGCGGTGCCGACGCCGGTTGACGATGCCCACAACCCGGATTTCAGCCCCCTCGTGGGCGCGAGTACCTCCGTCGGCAAATATCTCAAACCCGGCGCCATCGTGGTCTATGAATCGACCGTTTATCCTGGGGCTACCGAAGAAATCTGTGTGCCGATTCTTGAAAAACAGTCGGGGCTGAAGTGGAAAAAAGATTTCTTCGTCGGCTATTCACCCGAGCGTATCAATCCAGGCGACAAAGAGCACACCCTGACCCGAATCGTCAAGGTGGTTTCCGGAGATACCCCGGAAACGCTTGAAACCGTGGCAAATGTTTATGCCTCAGTGATTACGGCCGGGGTTCACCGAGCCGAAAGCATCAAAGTGGCCGAGGCGGCGAAAGTGATTGAAAACACGCAGCGTGACCTGAATATTGCGCAGATGAATGAGTTGTCGCTCATTTTCCACCGCATTGGCATTGATACGCTGGACGTGCTCAAGGCGGCGGGTACCAAGTGGAATTTCCTGCCATTCCGTCCGGGCCTGGTGGGTGGGCATTGCATCGGTGTCGATCCTTATTACCTCACGCACAAGGCCGACATGCTCGGCTATCACCCGCAAGTGATTCTGGCGGGGCGTCGCATCAATGACGGCATGGGCAAATACATCGCTGAACAGACGATCAAGCAAATGAGTCAGGCGGGCCTGCCGATCAAGGGGAGCGACGTGATCGTTCTCGGTCTGACTTTCAAGGAGAATTGCCCCGATCTGCGCAATTCCAAGGTGATCGACGTGATTCGCGAACTGGCGTCATATGGGGTCAACGTGATCGTGCACGACCCCATTGCTAATGCGGCCGAGGCCGTGCATGAATATGGCGTCACGCTGACGCCTTGGGCCGAATTGCCTCGCGCTCAGGCCATCGTGGCGGCCGTGGCGCACCAAGCCTACAAGGACATGTCGGTCGCCGAAACTCTCGAAAAGCTGCTGCCGTCTGGCATTTTCATGGACATCAAGTGCCAATACGACGCTGCCGCGCTCCAGTCGCACGGTGCCCAGGTCTGGAGACTTTGAGCCGCCATGTCGATCGAGCAAATGCTGTCTTCGAAGCCCCAGCGCTGGCTGGTGACGGGGAGCGCCGGATTCATCGGCTCTCACCTGATCCAAACGCTTCTGACCCATGGCCAGGACGTGGTCAGTCTGGACAATTTTTCAACCGGCCATCAATCCAATCTGGATGAAGTGCGGCGCCTCGTTGGCGAAGAGGCCTGGAAGCGGCACACCTTCATCGAGGGCGACATTGTCGATCCGCAGACCTGCCAGCGGGCTTGTCAGGGCGTCAACATTGTGTTGCATGAGGCGGCTTTGGGATCTGTGCCGCGCTCGATTGAAAACCCGCTGGCAACGCATGCGGTCAACGCCACGGGTTTTCTGAACATGCTGGTCGCCGCGCGCGACGCGGGCGTGAGCCGCTTCGTTTACGCGGCTTCCAGTTCCACCTATGGCGATCATCCGGGCTTGCCCAAGGTCGAGGACCTCATCGGCAAGCCGCTGTCGCCCTATGCGGTGACCAAATATCTCAACGAACTTTATGCCGACGTATTCGGCCGGGTCTATGGCTTGCAGAGCATCGGGCTGCGCTATTTCAACGTGTTCGGCACCCGCCAGGATCCCAATGGCCCTTATGCGGCGGTGATTCCCAATTGGGCCAAAGCCATCCGCGGCAATCAGCCTTGTTTCATCAATGGCGACGGCGAAACCACGCGCGACTTCTGCTATGTCGACAATGTGGTGCAGGCCAATGTGCTGGCGGGGCTGAGCACCCATCCAGAATCGGCGAATCAGGTCTACAACGTGGCGTTTGGCTAGCAAACCATCCTGAACACCCTTCACCAGTTGTTGAGCGAGGAAATCATGGCGCTCGACACTAGCGTGAAATTCCCCCCGCCGGTCTACCGCGACTTTCGCAAGGGTGATGTACGTCATTCCCTTGCCGACATCAGCAAGGCCAAACGCCTGTTGGGCTACAGCCCCGATTTCAGCGTGCGCGCCGGCTTGAAAATCGCCATGCCGTGGTACGTTGCCAAGCCGTAAAGGTCAAGGTTTGATCGTTGATCTTTCTCTCAGCAAGCTGCCGGATAGGCAGCTTGCTGAGAGAGCAAGGCAGGGCGTCAATCCGGGCGTTGAATTGACCCGTTCAGACCGTCGCCGGGGTGGCGTCGAGTGAGGGGTAGTCGGTGTAGCCTGCTTCGCCGCCGCCGTAGAAGGTGGCAGGGTTGGGTTTGTTCAGTGCAGCGCCTTGCTGAAAACGCGCCACCAGATCCGGGTTGGCGATGAAGGGGCGGCCGAAGGCTACCGCGTCGGCCAGTCCCGAAGCCAAGCGGGCCTCGGCGGATTCCCGGGTGTAGTTGCCGCAGACGATGATGCGGCCCGCGTAAGCGGCACGCAGTTTTTTGCGGAACTCGTCGGTCAGCGCCGGTCCGCCAGCCCAGTCGGGTTCGGCGATGTGGATGTAGGCGATGCCGCGGCGATTGAATTCCTGCGCCAGGTAGAGGTGAATCTCTTCGGTCTGCACGTCCTGAATGTCGTGACGATTGAAATGCGGCGAGATTCGCACTCCCACCCGGTTGGCACCGGCCACCGCAATCAGTGCATCGATGGCTTCGAGCACGATGCGGGCGCGGTTTTCCAAGCTGCCGCCGTATTGATCGGTGCGTTGGTTGGCGTTGGTCGCCAAAAACTGTTGCAGCAGATAGCCGTTGGCGCTGTGCAGCTCCAGCAGGTCGAAGCCCGCTTGCAGGGCGCGCTCGGCTGCTCGTCGGTAGTCGGCGATGATGCCCGGAATTTCGGCGGTTTCGAGCGCGCGCGGCATATCGCAGGGCACGCGCTTGGGGCCTTCATCAGGCAGCACGACGAAGGATTCTCCCGTGTCGCTGCGCAGGGCGCTGGGCGCGACCGGGGCCTGGCCGTCCTGTTGAAGCAGATGATGGGAGATGCGTCCCACATGCCAGAGCTGCATGGCCATATGGCCGCCGGCGGCGTGCACCGCATCGGTGACTATTTTCCAACCGGCGACTTGCGCGTCGGTATAAATGCCTGGGGTGAAGGCGTAACCCTGGCCTTGCCGGGAGATTTGCGTGGCCTCGCTCACGATCAGTCCGGCGGAGGCGCGCTGGGCGTAATAGCGTGCATTCATTTCGCCTGGAATGTCGCCCGGTTGTTGCGCGCGGGAGCGCGTCAGCGGCGCCATCACCATGCGGTTGGGCAGTTGCAGGGCGCCGAGTTGCAGAGGGGTGAACAGGGTAGGTGCAGTCATGTCATTCCTTTTGTTGTTGCAGTGCGTCAATATCGTAGGGGGCTTTCGCAAGGCCTGCACGAGTGCTGAAAAACAGACCGAGCATCCCGGCTCAGCGCGCGCCTGGAGCGCTTTTGTAGATCGGGCTTTGCTCGGGCCCAGGAAGTTGGACCTCGTAGAGCGACGGATAACGCGCTTTGCGCGTCAGCCAGATCTGAAGCAGAAAGCTGATGACCACCGCGAGCATGGTGGGCGCCATGAGCTTGGTGGCGATGGGCACGCGCGCGGCACCGCCTAACCAACCGCGGCGCTGGTGATGGCGCAGGGCAAGGCGCGGTCGTCTGTTGACAGGGGCAGGCGAACAAGCCGCTCAATTCATCACAAAATCAGATATAAAAAATCAGAACAATTCGTTTGTTGAATCAATTATCGGCGGCTAAGGTCTAGGCATTCCTTTAAAAAGAGACTGCGCCCTGCCATGTCCGCCCTGTTCAAACCGCTCGATCGCTTGTTCTCCAACGGCCAGCCGCTGCACGATCCGCTGACCCCGCCTCCCGGCGATACCGAGGTGAAGACGACTACGTGCTATATGTGCGCCTGCCGCTGCGGCATCAAAGTGCATTTGCGCGATGGCGAGGTGCGTTTCATCGAGGGCAACCCCAACCATCCGCTCAACCAGGGCGTGATTTGCGCCAAGGGGTCGGCCGGCATCATGAAACAGGTGTCGCCGGCGCGCTTGACGCAGCCCTTGCGCCGCAAACCCGGCAGCGAGCGCGGCGCGGGTGAGTTCGAGCCGATCTCGTGGGACGAAGCGCTGCAGACGCTGGAAGACCGGCTGCGTCACCTGCGCGCCACCGACCCCAAGCAATTTGCGCTGTTCACCGGACGCGACCAGATGCAGGCGCTTACCGGATTGTTCGCCCGGCAGTACGGCACGCCCAACTATGCCGCGCATGGCGGCTTTTGCTCGGTGAATATGGCCGCCGGCATGATCTACACCTTCGGCGGCAGTTTCTGGGAATTCGGCGGGCCCGATCTGGAGCGCGCCAAGCTGTTCGTGATGATCGGCACCGCCGAAGATCACCACAGCAACCCGATGAAAATCGCCCTGTCCAAATTCAAGCGGGCGGGCGGGCGCTTCATCTCTATCAACCCGGTGCGCACCGGCTATTGCGCCATTGCCGACGAGTGGATCCCGATCCGCCCCGGCACCGATGGTGCTTTGCTGCAGGCGCTGATGCACGAACTGCTGCGTACCGGCCGCTTCGATGCCGACTTCACCGCGCACTACACCAACGGCGCGCAACTGCTGCGGGTGCAGCCGGGCCACGCGCAAGACGGCTTGTTCATCCCCGATGCCTCTGGCGCGACGCAGTCGCAAGGCCGGATGTGGTGGGACGCCTTGACCCAGCGCCCCGTGCCCGCCTGGGCTGAGGGCGCGCAGCCCGCGCTTTCGGGCCACTACCGTCTGGCCGATGGCACGCCGGTCGCGCCCGCGCTGCAACTGCTGCGCGAACAACTGGCCGACAGCACGCCGGAATGGGCCGCGGGCATCACCGGCGTGAGCGCCGAGCGCATTCGCCAACTGGCGCAAGAGATGGCGCAGGCCGCGCTCGATCAGGGCGAAGACCTGCCCATCGCCTGGACCGACTGGCTCGGTCGCGAGCACGCCACGGTGCGCAGCAAACCGCTGGCGTTTCACGCCATGCGGGGCCTCGCGGCGCATTCCAACGGCTTTCAGACCATCCGCGCGTTGTCCATTCTGATGAGTCTGCTGGGCACGATCGATGCGCCCGGCGGCTTTCGCCACAAGGCGCCGTACCCGAAGGACGTTCCGCCCGAGGTGCGCAACCCGAGCGGCCCGCAGGATGTGCGGCCCGACACGCCGCTGAACGGCGCGCCGCTGGGCTGGCCGACTTCGCCCGACGATCTCGCGCTGATGGACGACGGCAGCCCGCTGCGCATCGACAAGGCGTTTTCCTGGGAGCATCCGCTGGCGGTGCATGGCCTGATGCACAACGTCATCACCAACGCCTGGCGCGGCGACCCTTATGCCATCGACACCCTGCTGATCTTCATGTCCAACATGGCGTGGAATTCGGCCATGAACACCGTGGACGTGCGGCAGATGTTGCGCGACAAGCGCGAAGACGGCAGCTACCGCATTCCCTTCCTCGTGGTGTGCGATGCCTTTCAGAGCGAGATGACCGCCTTCGCCGATCTGCTGCTGCCCGACACCAGCTATCTGGAGCGGCATGACGCCATGTCCTTGCTCGACCGGCCCATCTCCGAGTTCGACGGCCCGGTGGATTCGGTGCGCGTGCCGGTGCTGCCGCCTCTGGCGCAAACGCGGCCATTCCAGGAAGTGCTGGTTGAGCTTGCAGGTCGCCTCGGCTTGCCGGCTTTCGTGAACGCCGACGGCAGCCGCAAGTACAAAAACTATCCCGACTTCATCGTCAACTACGAAACCGCGCCCGGCTCAGGCATCGGCTTTCTGTCGGGCTGGCGCGGCAAGGACGGCACGCAGTCGCTCAAGGGCGAGCCCAACCCAAAGCAATGGGAGATGTATGCGCAGAACGACTGCGTGCACTTTCACCACCTGCCCGAGTCGCTGCGCTATATGCGCAACTGGAACCGCGACTACCTCGACTTTGCGCAGGAGCAGGGCTGGCGCGCGCGCAACACGCCCATCATCATCGCGCTCTACTCCGACGTGCTGCAGCAGTTCCGGCTGGCGGCGCGCGGCCAGCGCCCCGGTCGGCAACCGCCCGAAGAGCTGCGGGCGCGGGTGGCGCATCACTTCGATCCGCTGCCCTTCTGGGAGCCGCCGCTGGAACATGCGGCCACCGATCTGGCGCGCTTTCCACTGGCCGCCGTGACCCAGCGCCCGATGGCCATGTATCACGCCTGGGACTCGCAGAACGCCTGGTTGCGGCAGATTCACGGCCACAACCGGCTTTACGTCAATCCCGCCGTGGCCACTCAGCAAGGCATCGCCGACGGCGACTGGCTGTGGATCACCTCGCCCTGGGGCCGGGTGCGGGCCCGCTGCCAATACAGCGAGGCGGTCGAGCCCGGCACGGTGTGGACCTGGAATGCCATCGGCAAGGCCAGCGGCTTCTGGGGACTGCATCCGCATGCCGAAGAGGCGCAGACCGGCTTTTTGCTCAACCATCTCATCCGCGAAGAGCTGCCGGCCAACGCGCTGAGTGGGGGGCAGGGACACTCAAGAAAACGCCGGGCCGCCCCAAGTTTTCTTGACCCCCGCGGGGGGCGGGCTGGGCGCAGCCCGGCCCAGGGGGCGCTGATATCCAACAGCGACCCGGTCACCGGCCAGGCCGGCTGGTATGACGTACGGGTGCGCATCGACCACGCCGAAGCCCCGCCTGAAACCGACGAGCCCCTGCCTGCTTTCGCCGAGCAGAGCTGGCCGCAATTTGCTCCTCCCGCCGCGCTGCCCCAGCCTGCGCCGCACGCACCGCACCTCAGCGTGCTGCGCTATTTCGCCGGGCGTTCGTCCCGCCAAGGAAAACAGCCATGACCCAACTCGCGCTGGTCATCGACCTCAATGTCTGCGTGGGCTGCCACGCCTGCGTCACTTCCTGCAAACAGTGGAACACCTCCGGTACGGCCGGGCATTTGAGCGACCACGAACCCTACGGCGAGAATCCGCTGGGGGTGTTTTTCAACCGGGTGCAGACCTACGAGGTGGGGCAGTTTCCGCAGACGCAGACCGTGCACTTTCCCAAGAGCTGCCTGCACTGCGAAGAGCCGCCCTGCGTGCCCGTTTGCCCGACTGGCGCATCGTACAAACGCCAGGAAGACGGCATCGTGCTGGTCGATAGCGACAAGTGCATCGGCTGTAAATACTGCTCCTGGGCCTGCCCCTACGGCGCGCGCGAATACGACGAAGACCGCGGGGTGATGACCAAGTGCACCCTTTGCGTCGATCGCATCTACGACGAGAGCATTCCGCAGGCGCAGCGCCGCCCGGCCTGCGTCAACGCCTGCCCGACCAACGCAAGGCTGTTTGGCGATGTGCACGACCCCGAGTCCGAGGTGTCTCGCGCCATCCGCGAACGCGGCGGCTATGCCCTGATGCCCGAACTCGGCACCCGCCCGGCCAATCACTATCTGCCTCGTCAATTGCCGCAAGGCGCTGCACCGGCGAACGCAGAGGCCGCGCCGCCGCACCAGACCACGGCGCGCCCACAAGCCGCTGCGGTGCGCCCGGCGCCGAGCGAAGCGGCGCTGGAAGTCGAAGCGCGCGGGTTGTTCGCCAAGCTGTTCGGCGCGTTCTCAAAGCCCTCGCAAGCGCACGCGGGCCACAAGACCGCCGAGGCCACTCAACTGGAGGCTCGCTAAAGTCATGCGTCCCGCGTTTTCCGTTTTAGTGCTCACCACCCTGGTTGGCTGCGCGCAGGGGCTGGGGGTTGTGGTGGCGCTGCCAGCGCTGTTCGGCGCGGCGCAGAGCGCCTCTTGGCTGGCGTTCTGCAGCCTGAGTCTGTGGATCATCCTGGGGTTGGGCGTTATCGGGCTGGCCGCCTCGTTCGGCCATCTCGGACGCCCGGAGCGCGCCTGGCGCGCCGCCGCCATGTGGCGCACCTCCTGGCTATCGCGCGAGGTCATCGCCCTGCCGACCTTCCTGGGATTGACCGCTTTGAGCCTGCTGGGCATTCAAACCCTGCACGATTGGCCTGGTCTGCTGGCCGCGGTCTTGATCATCGGCGCGCTCGCGCTCTGGGTCTGCACCGCCATGATCTACGCGGGGGTGCGGTTTCTGCGCGAATGGGCTACTCCGCTCACCGTGCTGAACTTCGTGCTGATGGGTCTGGCCAGCGGCTGTCTGCTGGCTTCCGTGCTGGCGCTGTGGCGGCTTGCGCCGCAGGCGGCGATCTATGCCCGCGCCGCCGCCGCATTGCTGGGCGTTGCCCTGGTGGGGCGTCTGGCGGCGCTGCTGCGTGTGCGGGGTCTGACACCTGCGGGGTCGATGCAGTCGGCCATCGGGGTGGGCAGTGCGGTGATCCGCCAGACCTCTAAGGGCTTCACCGCCGGGGCATTCAACACCCGCGAGTTCTTCCATGGACGAAGCGCGCTGTGGGTGGCCAGCGCGCGCTGGGGCTTCGTGGTGTTTGGCTTCGTGCTGCCGGTTTTGCTGCTGCTTCTCACGCCGCAGCCGCTGCGCTTGGTCGGCTGGCCGCTGGCGCTGGCGAGCAACCTGCTGGGCATGCTCGCCGAGCGCTGGGATTTTTTCGCCCAGGTCCGTCATCCGCAAAACCGCTATTACCAGGCCGCGCTGTGACCGATTGAAACCAGCGGGAACGCCCGCCCGCAGCGCGGCTCCATCCTTCTTTTGAAAGAGGATGAACATGCGTGGAATCGGCTTTTTGTGCGGCGGGTTGTTGGTGTTGGCGTGCTTCGGGCAGGCGCAGGCCGCGATTGAGGTGAAGACCCCGCCCATCTGCCTGTCGCAACCGCGTAGCGCTGATTGCGCCGCGCAGACCCGTCGCGCGCTCAATGAGCGCATGACCCATCTCTATCGCCTGGAATTGCAGAAGGTGATGGGCACCTACACCGAGCGGCGGCTCGATCATGCGCAGAATCTGTGGCGGCGCTGGGCGAATGCGGAATGTGAGTTCCGCAACGGCCCGCCCGATTGGCCAAATGCTGCCTGGAGCACGCGACAGGATGACTGTCTGTCGGGCATGATCCGCACCCGAATCGCCCAGCTCGACGGATTTTTGCACTGCTCCGGCGCCACCTGCCCACCCAAATGACCCGCGTCAGATAAGGTTCAGCATGTGCTTGCATCATCCACTGAAAACCCAAGGAGACCGCCATGCCCAACCCCACGAACCCGACCGACGTCCTGCTACATGAACGCGATGCGCGCGGCGTGGTTACCCTCACGCTCAACCGCCCGCAGGCGTTCAACGCCTTGTCGGAGGCTTTGCTCGAAGCACTGCAGGCGCAGATCGACGCCTTGACGGAAGACGACGCCGCCCGCGTGGTCATCCTGCGCGGCGCAGGCCGAGCTTTTTGCGCCGGGCACGATCTCAAGGAAATGCGCGCCCAGCCCTTGCAGGCCTATTACCAGTCGCTCTTCGCCCGTTGCGGCAAGGTCATGACCGGATTGATGCGGCTGCCCCAGCCCGTCATCGCGCAGGTGCATGGCATCGCCACGGCGGCCGGCTGCCAGTTGGTCGCCAGTTGCGATCTGGCGGTGGCCAGCGCCGACGCGCGCTTTGCCGTCTCGGGCGTGAACTACGGGCTGTTCTGTTCCACGCCCGGCGTGGCGCTGGCGCGCAATCTGCCGCGCAAGCAGGCGATGGAAATGCTGCTCACCGGCGAGTTCATCGACGCCGCCACGGCTCAACAGCGCGCCCTCATCAATCGCGTCGCCCCGGCCGATGCGCTGGAAGCGGAAGTGGAGCGCCTCGTCGCCAGCATTCTGAACAAACCCGCCGCCGCGGTGCGCATGGGCAAGGCGCTGTTCTATCGCCAAGTCGAGACCGGCATCGATGCGGCCTATCAACTCGCGGCGCAAACCATGACCTGCAATATGCTCGACGACTGCGCGCTAGAAGGCGTGCAGGCCTTTATCGAAAAACGCGAACCAAGCTGGCGCGTGGCCTCAGGCGCCTGATGACGCGCTGGATGTCTCGCCCGGCGCGGGCAGCCGCGCCAGTTCGATGACGATGAGGGACAGGTTGTCGCCGCGGCCGCCGGCGCGGGTGCGGGCCTTGTCGATCAGGTACTGACAGCACTCGCGCGGCTGCAGTTTGGAGGTGGCGATTTCCAGATCCTGATCGGTGAAGTAGTGCCACACGCCGTCGCTGCACAGCATGAGCACATCACCCGGCATCAGCGGGCTTTCTTCCACCGGCTTGGACGGCAGCTCCGACATGCCCAGACTGCAGGTCAGCACATTGCTCATCGGATGGTTGCGGGCCTTGGCTTCGGTGATCTCGCCCTTGTCGACCAGGGTTTGCACATACGAGTCATCGGTGGTGCGCAGCAGCAGCCGACCGTTGCGGAAGATATAGAGGCGGCTGTCGCCCACATGCGACCAGTAGCAGCGGCCTTCGTCGGCGTGAAACAGGGCGCAGACGATGGTGGAATGCGGCTCCTGCTCGGTGGACAGGGCGGTGAGCCGGATCATGCTGTGGCTTTCCTGCACGATCTGCCGCAGCAGCGCATGCGGGTCGTCGCTGTCCGGGTGATAGCGCTCGAACAGTTGCTGTGCGGTGAGCATGACCTGATCGGCCGCTTTGCGTCCGCCGCTTTTTCCGCCCATGCCGTCGGCAATCACCGCCAGCACGCAGCCCTGCACGCGGGGGTGGGCAATGACCCGCAGTTGATCCTGCTGATACGGCCGGTCGCCTTTGTGCAGGCCACTTGCCGCGCTTAACCGCCAGCGGGTACCCGCACGGTGCTGCACCGGCGTGGGCAGGGGCGGCAACCGGGATGGCGGGTAGTGATCGGTGGGATCCATAGAATCGGCGGCGATTCGGTGCAGAAGGCGGCGATGAGTGAGCGGATGAACAAACTGATGGAAAACACTAATTCTAGGGGGCGCGCATGTCCGCCTTCGCCATGCTGCGCGGCACTGGAAAGTGCCCGCCATCGGCATGCGCGCTGATTCCCCGTCTTCGACGCCTCAGGCGCCAGAACCCTCCACGGCTTTGGCTGAGCATTGCGACGCGCTGTTTTCTCCCGGCAGCCCGCTGCAGGAGGAATTGCCGCAGTGGTCGGTGCGCGAGGGGCAGCGAGAGCTGGCGATGGCGGTGGCCGGGGCCATCGCCGACCGGGCCATCCTCATGGCGGAAGCCGGTACGGGCACGGGCAAAACGCTGGCTTATCTCGTGCCCGCGCTGCTGCATGGCGGGCGGGTGATCATTTCCACCGCGACCCGCAATCTGCAGGATCAGCTCTACAACAAGGATCTGCCCGCCGCACGCCGTGCGCTGGGCGCGGCGGTGAGTACCTGCGTGCTCAAGGGCCGCTCGAATTACGTCTGCCTCTACCGCCTGCAGCGCGCGGCGGAATGGGTGCACGGCCGCCATGCCCATGCGCAATTGCGCCGCATCACGCAGTTCGCCAAAAGCGATGCGCGTGGCGATCTGTCGGCGCTGTCGGGGCTGGAAGAAAACTCTGCGCTTAACTTTCTCGTCACTTCCACCACCGACAACTGCCTCGGGGCCGACTGCCCTGACTACAAAGCCTGTTTTGTGATGAAGGCGCGCCGCGAGGCCTTGGCTTCCGACGTGGTGATCATCAATCACCATCTGTTTTTCGCCGATCTGGCCTTGCGCGGTGAAGGCGTGGCCGAATTGCTGCCGACCGCAGACACGCTGATTCTCGACGAAGCGCATCAGCTTGCCGAAATCGGGGTGCAATTCCTCGGGGCGCGCTGCGGCACGGCGCAGGTGGTCGATCTCAGCCGCGACGTGCTGGCCGGCGGCCTGCAACACGCCAAAGGCCTGGCCGACTGGCAGACCTTGAGCGGCGCGCTGGAGCGCGCGGCGCGCGATTTGCGCCTGGCCGCACCGCAAAACCCCGGGCGTCTGAGTCAGCCCCAGGTGCTCGATCTGCCCGGGTGGGATGTGGCCTTGCACGACCTCCAGGCGCAACTGGCGCATACCGCGGAGGTGCTGTCGGCCCATGTCGAGGCGGCGGCTGAGTTCGAGCGGCTGATGGATCGCTGCACCGCTCTGCACCAGGCCTTTTCAAGTTGGCAGGCCGCGCCTGACCCCGATCAGACCGACGCGCCGCCGCAGGTGCGCTGGGCCGACGTGGGCAGCGCGCATCTGCGGTTGCAAGCCGCGCCCTTGTCCATCGCACCGGCGTTTGCCGCCTTGGTGGCCCAACGCAGTCAGGCCTGGATTTTCACCTCGGCGACCTTGAGCGTTGGCGGCAGCTTTCGCCACGCCCGCGCCGCGCTGGGGCTGACGTCGGAGCAGGGCGGCTGTGCGCCGGTGGAAGGCGGGGTGGCGCCGCGTTGCCGCGAATTGCGCGTGGCCAGCCCGTTCGACTATGCCGAGCAAGGGCGCTTGCTGGTGCCGCAAGACTTGCCGCTGCCCAACCAGCCGGGCCATTCGGAATCGGTGGGGGCGCTCGCCGCCCAGCTCGCCACGGGCAATACCGGCGGCACGTTCGTGCTCACCACCACACTGCGGGCCGCGAAGATCATCGCGCAAACCCTGCGCGCGCTGCTGCCCGGCAGGGCGGTGCTGGAACAGTTCGACGAATCGAAAGCCGCCTTGCTAGCCCGCTTCGCCAGCACGCCGCAGGCGGTGCTGGTGGGCAGTCAGAGTTTTTGGGAGGGCGTCGATCTGCCCGGTGACCGACTGACCCTGGTGATCATCGACAAATTACCGTTCGCCCCGCCCGACGACCCGCTCACCGCCGCACGGCTCAAGCAGATCGAGGCCGAAGGGCGCAGCGGCTTTGCCGACTACAGCATGCCCCAGGCCGCACTCTCGCTGCAGCAAGGGGCGGGCCGCTTGATCCGCACCGAAAGCGATAGGGGAGTGCTGGTGGTGTGCGACCGGCGCCTGACGGCGACCGGCTGGGGGCGACAACTTCTGGCGAGCCTGCCGCCCTTCACGCGCGTGAGCCAAACCGCAGAGGCTCAGGCGTTTTTGCAGGGAACGAAGTGAATCAGGCTTACCAGAGCTTCCAGAACGGATCGTCGCGTTTGGGCAGGCCTTCGGTGAGGTAGGTGCTCTGCGGGTAGTTCAGCTTGAGCACGCGCTCGGCGTCGTCGCGCAGTTGGGTCAGGCCCAGTTTGCCGTAGGCATCGACCAGTATCGCCAGGGCGAGTTGATTGGCCGGTGCGTCCTGGTAGTGCTCGATGGCACGTTGCGCGCGGTCGGCCGCAGCGACATAGGCCCCACGACGGTAATAGAACAGCGCGACATGCGTTTCATACTCGGCCAACGAGTTCACGATGTAGCGCATGCGCTGGCGGGCGTCGGGCGCGTACTTGCTCTCAGGAAAACGGGTGACGAGTTCCTTGAAACTCTCGAACGACTGCTTGGCCGCCGCTTGGTCGCGCTCGTACAACTTCTGGTCGGACAGGAAGGAGAACCAGCCCTGATCGGTGTTGAAGTTGATCAGGCCCTTGAGGTAGAGCACATAGTCGGTGTAGGGGTTGTTGGGGTAGAGCTTGAGAAAGCGGTCGGCGGCGGCCAGGGCCTGCGCCCGCTCGCCCTGCTTGTAGTTGCCGTAGGCGATCTCGATCAGCGCCTGCTGCGCCAGCAGCCCGTAGGGGTAGCGCGATTCGAGCTTCTCGTACAGCTTCACACCTTTGTCGGTGTTGCCGCTGTTCATTTCGTCCTTGGCCTCTGCATACAATTTGGCCGACGACCAGCCCAGGGTTTCGTCTTTCGACGGCGTGGAGGCACAGCCTGCAAGGCCCAGCAGCACGACTGCCGCCGCAGCGCCCAACAACCGCAACGTCCAGAGACGGTACAACGCAACACGCATATCAATCGCCCAGGGTGGTGTAAAGCTTGCAGATTATAGGGAGCCTCGCTTGCCCCTCATGACCGATCTCTCTCCACACATTTCCCCCCATACGGCCGACGGCGATTTCGCCGATCTCGACGAAGACAGCGCCGCTGACGATTCGACGGTGCTCGAAGCCGCCGTCCCCGAGGCCGACGCCGGGCAGCGGCTCGACAAAGTGCTTGCCGCGCAGTTTTCGCAATATTCCCGCAGCCGCCTGCAGCAGTGGTGCGAAGCGGGGCTGGTGCGCATGGGCGCTCAGGTGGCTGGCGTGCGCGACAAGGCCCGTGCGGGCGAAACCCTGCGCATCGCCTTGCCCGCATTGCCTGAAGACACCGCTTTCGCGCCCGAAGACTTGCCACTCAACGTGGTGTTTGAAGATGCCGATCTGGCCGTGCTCAACAAACCGGCGGGGCTGGTGGTGCATCCGGCCGCGGGCAACTGGAGCGGCACCCTGCTCAATGGCTTGCTCGCCCGCTACCCCGAGACGGCAGGGCTGCCGCGAGCGGGCATCGTTCACCGTCTCGACAAAGACACCAGCGGGCTGATGGTGACGGCGCGCACGCTGGAGGCGCAGACCGAGTTGGTGCGCCGGTTACAGGCGCGCACCATCCACCGTCAATATCTCGCGCTGGCCTGGGGCTCGGTGAGCCGCGCGTTCAATGTGGAGGCGCCCATTGGCCGTCACCCGCGCGACCGTCTGCGCATGGCGGTGGTGCATGGCGGCAAACCTGCCCGTACCGATTTCACCCCGCTGGCCGAACTCGACACCCGCTGGGGGCCGCTGACGGCGCTGCGCTGCAAGCTGCACAGCGGGCGCACGCATCAGATTCGGGTGCATCTGCAGTTTGCCAAGCTGGAGATGGTGGCCGATTCAGTTTATGGCGGGCGCTTGCGGCCCGATCTGCCGCTGCAGCGGCAGGCGCTGCATGCCGCGCGGCTGGCGTTTGCCCATCCCCTGAACGACAGGCCGATGGATTTCATCGCCCCCATTCCAGACGATATGGCGAGTTTCTGGGAAGCTTGCGGCGGCGAGCCGGAAGAGATCGATCCGCAGGGCTGGTGAGCGCCGCGGTATTGTTGCTCTCGTCAGGGGGATGAATCCCGGACGAACTGCTCGAAGTGCAGCCCGGGCTCTTGCTGCCAGGCCTGCAGATAGGCCGCGTTGAGCCGTCGTTTGCGGCGCAGACACGCAGCCAATGTCGCGGTTTCGCCCGAGGCCGGCGACAGGCGCGACAACATCTGCGCGTAGGCCCGCTCGGCCCGGTGGCTGGCAGAGGGCATGTGATGCGTGGCCGAATCGGGGCGAATGCGGTAGTGCATCAAGGGTTGCGGATGCACGAACAGACCACCGGCGTTGACCACGGCTGCGTGGTTGAACAACAGGTCTTCGGCGAAATCGAGGTCTTCGTCCCAGGTGTGGGTGATGCAATCGCGGCGGTACACCGGGCAGAACCCACCGTCGATCAGCAGACTGTCCTGCGGCGAGAGGTGTCCGTGTTTTGGCAATACCGGGGTCAGCTTCGGCGCGCCTGGCGCGTCGAGGGCGGTGATCGCCATGCGGCACACCGCGGCGCCGTGGGCTGCGGCCAAAGGGAGCAAGGCGGCGGCGCGGCCGGGCAGCCAGAGATCGTCCGCATCCAGAAACGAGATGAAGTCGCCGCTGGCGCGATTCAGTCCGATATTGCGCGCTGCCGACGGCCCGGCCGCGATGCGTCCTGTCGTGGCGGAAAGGCACTCCAGAGTTTGTCGGCGGGCAGCGGTGAAGTGGTGGGCATAGTCGGTGCCGTCATCCGCAATCACGATGACTTCGAGGGCGAGCCCGTCTGGCTGCTGCTGCGCCGCCAGCGAATCCAGCGCATCGCCGATGAAGGCATGCGACCGATGGGCGGGAATGATGACGGAAAGGCGCATCGCAGGGTAGAAGGATCGGGACTGAAACGGGTTGTACGCTTTCACTATAAATTGCGCACCCAGCCCACAGGCTGCGGACTCTGCCGACCGCAGCAGATTGATACATCCCTTACCCTTTTTCCGGGCCCGGCTTGCCGCCTGCCTCACACGCCATGCTCCACACGCCTGTTCTGACGGACTTCAGCCCTGACAACCTCGCTGCGACAACGGCGCAAGCGCCCTGGCTGCAAGTTGCCTGGCCGGGAAACCCGCAGGTGCGCGCGGTGTTCAGCAGCTGCGCCGGGGGCGTGAGTGTCGCGGCCTATGGCTGCGCGCGAAGTACCTTGGGCGGTGGAATGAATCTGGGCAACCATGTCGGCGACGATCCGACCGCCGTCTCAAAGAACCGCAGGCTGCTCAGCGACGCGCTGGGCGGCGCACTGCCGCGTTATTTGCAGCAGGTGCACGGCATCGTGGTGGCCGATCTCGATCGGGTCCATCACGATGCCCCGGAACCCGTGGCGGACGCGGCCTGCACTTCGCAGCGCGGCGTTGCGGCCACGGTGCTGGTCGCCGATTGTCTGCCGGTGTTGTTTGCCGCACCTGAGGGCAGGGCGGTGGCCGCCGCGCATGCCGGGTGGCGTGGCCTAGCGGGCGGCGTGATCGAAGCCAGCGTTCAGGCCGTCTGCGACCGCGCCGGTTGCCCTGCGGCCGAAGTGCAGGCCGTGCTGGGCCCGGCGATCGGGCCCGGGGCGTTCGAGGTGGGTGATGAGGTGAGAGCGGCTTTTGTCAGCCTTCATCCGCAGACAGCCGTCGCGTTTTTGCCGGGCCAGCCGGGAAAATGGTGGGCCGACCTCTGGCAGCTTGCGCGCATCCGCCTGCAGGCGGCGGGCCTGTCGGCCGAGCATATTGCTGGCGGCGGTCTTTGCACCTTTGGCCTTGCCCAGCGGTTTTATTCCTACCGCCGCCAACCGGTTACTGGGCGGCAGGGCGGCTGCATCTGGGTGGAGTAGGGAGGTTTCCGCATCGTGGAAGCGCCGTTGACACGGCCTGCGGCCTGTTCAAGAATGCCGTGGCCTGCCGCCTTTGCGGATGGGCTCGCTCCCTTCCCCGTCGCACCCAACCCCATGGCCCAAAACACTTCGACCGGCTCCGCCGCGCCGCCTTTTTTTTCGGGACAGACCGAACCTTGGGCCGCATGGTCCGACATGCAGCCGGTGTGGACTTCGCTGCTTTCAGGCGCGGCAAAGGGGCAACCCGTCCTGTTCGAGCCCTCGCGGCTGCAGGCGCTGCAACAACGCTACGTTGACGAGTTTCGCCAGTTGTGGAGCGGTCTGCTGGAGGCGGACGCGGCCAACACATCCGCCCCGCCGGAAAATGATCGGCGTTTCTCCCACAACTCCTGGGCGGAGAGCCGCATTTCCCGCTACACCGCGGCGCTCTATCTGCTGGGCGCGCGGGCCCTGTTCGATTTGGCCGAAAACGTGCAGACCGACGAGACGACGCGGCAGAAGCTGCGCTTCGCGGTGCAGCAGTGGGTCGATGCGGCGGCGCCGTCCAACTTTCTGGCGCTCAATCCCGAGGCCCTTGAGAAAGCGGTGCAGACGCAGGGTGAAAGCCTGCGTGCCGGGGTCGAAAATTGGCTCAAGGATTTGAAACAGGGTCGAATGACGCAGACCGATGAATCGGTTTTCGAGGTGGGCCGCAACGTGGCGACCACCGCAGGTCAAGTGGTGTTTGAAAACGATTTGTTCCAGCTCATCGAGTACACCCCGCTGACCGAGCGCGTGCATGCGCGGCCGCTGCTGTTCGTGCCGCCTTCGATCAACAAGTACTACATCCTCGATCTGCAGCCCGACAACTCGCTGGTGCGGTTTGCGGTCGAGCAGGGGCACCGGACTTTCGTCGTGTCGTGGCGCAACCCGGACGCCAGCATGGGCCACCTGACCTGGGACGACTATGTGCAGGACGGCGTGATTCGCGCCATGGAGGTGGTGCGCGACATCGCGGCGCAGGGCAGCGATGGCACCATCAACACCTTGGGGTTCTGCGTAGGCGGAACCCTGCTGGCCAACGCGCTGGCGGTGCTGCAGGCGCGGGGCGAACAGTTCGCCCATAGCGCGACCCTGCTGACCACGATGGTCGATTTCACCGATACGGGCATTTTGAGCGTTTACGTCGATGAAGCCTCGGTGGCCCTGCGCGAAGCCACGCTGGGCAAGGGCGGGCTGATGACCGGGCGTGAACTGGCCTCGGCTTTTTCCAGTTTGCGACCGAACGATCTGGTGTGGAATTACGTCGTCGGCAATTACCTCAAGGGCGAAACGCCGCCGCCGTTCGATCTGCTGTACTGGAATTCCGATTCGACCAATTTGCCGGGGCCGCTGTTTGCCTGGTATCTGCGCAACACCTATCTCGAAAACAAGATGCGCCAGCCCGGTGCGCTCACCGTGGCCGGGGTGCCGCTGAACCTGCAGGCGGTGAAGCTGCCGACCTATGTATACGCCTCGCGCGAAGATCACATCGTGCCGTGGAAAACCGCGTATGAAACCACGCGCATCCTCGGCGGGCCGATGCGCTTCGTGCTGGGCGCTTCGGGGCATATCGCCGGGGTCATCAACCCGGCCAAGCGCAATAAGCGCAGCCACTGGACTTCGCCCGCCAGCCAGCGCAAACTGCCTGCGCAAGCGCAAGCCTGGTTCGACGCCGCAACAGAACATCCGGGAAGCTGGTGGACCGACTGGGCGCAGTGGCTGGCAAAACAGGCCGGGCCGGAAGTCGCCGCGCCGAAAAAACCCGGCAACGCACGCTACAAGCCGATCGAGCCCGCGCCCGGGCGCTACGTCAAGGTGCGGGCCTGATGCTCTGCAAGCGGTCTTTTATTTTTGTATTCGTCATCTCACTCAAAAGGAAATTCGATCATGACTGATATCGTCATCGTGTCCGCCGTGCGAACGGCGGTGGGGAAATTCGGCGGTGCGCTGGCGAAAGTGTCGGCGGTCGATCTGGGCGCTCTGGTCATCAAGGAGGCGGTCGCGCGCGCCAAGCTGGAGCCAGGGCAAGTGTCCGAGGTCATCTTCGGGCAAGTACTGCAAGCGGGCTGTGGACAGAACCCGGCGCGTCAGTCCAGCATCAAGGCAGGGTTGCCGGACATGGTGCCCGCGATGACCATCAACAAAGTCTGCGGCTCCGGCCTGAAGGCCGTGATGCTGGCCGCCCAGGCGATTCGCGATGGCGATGCCGACATTGTGTTGGCGGGCGGGCAAGAGAGCATGAGCGCCTCGCCGCATGTGCTGCCGGGCTCGCGCGACGGTCAGCGCATGGGCGACTGGAAGATGATCGACACCATGATCGTCGATGGCCTGTGGGATGCGTTCAATCAGTACCACATGGGCACCACGGCCGAGAACGTGGCAAAGAAATACGGCATCACCCGCGAAATGCAGGATGCTTTCGCCGCAGCCAGCCAGAACAAGGCCGAGGCGGCGCAGAAAGCCGGGCGCTTCACCGATGAAATCGTGCCGGTGATGCTGCCGCAGAGAAAAGGCGACCCCATCGCGTTTGCCACCGACGAGTTCGTTCGGCATGGCGTGACGGCGGAGAGTCTCGGCGGGCTGCGTCCGGCGTTCGACAAGGGCGGCACGGTCACCGCGGGCAATGCCTCGGGCCTCAACGACGGTGCTGCGGCGGTGGTGGTGATGTCGGCCCGGCGCGCCGCTGAGCTCGGCCTCAAGCCGCTGGCGACCATCCGGGCCTATGCCAACGCGGGTCTCGATCCGGCCTATATGGGCATGGGGCCGGTGCCGTCTTCCACCCGCTGCCTGTCGCGCGCAGGGTGGACGCCGCAGGAACTCGATCTCATGGAGATCAACGAGGCGTTTGCCGCGCAGGCCATCGCGGTGAATCAACAGATGGGCTGGGATACCGCCAAGGTCAACGTCAACGGCGGCGCTATTGCCATCGGCCATCCCATCGGCGCCAGTGGTTGCCGCATTCTGGTGACTTTGCTGCACGAGATGAACAAGCGCGATGCGAAAAAGGGACTGGCCTCGCTGTGCATCGGCGGCGGCATGGGCGTGGCCATGGCGCTGGAGCGTTGAACCACCGCAGATTGATCAAACTGAAACCAAAACGAGGAGAACAAAATGAGCAAAAAAGTAGCTTATGTCACGGGTGGTATGGGCGGTATCGGCACCGGCATCTGCAAACGGCTGTGCGAGGCAGGGCACAAGGTCATCGCGGGCTGCGGCCCCAATTCCAGCCGCAAGGAGAGTTGGCTGGAAACCATGCGTTCGCAAGGCTTCGATGTCTATGCCTCCGAGGGCAATGTGGCCGACTGGGACTCGACTCAGGCGGCCTTTCAGAAAGTATTCGCCGAGCACGGAAAGGTGGACATTCTGGTGAACAACGCCGGCATCACCCGCGATGCGGTGCTGCGCAAAATGACGTATGAAGATTGGGATCTGGTGCTGCGAACCAATCTCTACTCCATGTTCAATGTGACCAAGCAGGTGATCGACGGCATGGTCGAGCGGGGCTGGGGCCGCATCATCAACATCGCGTCGGTGAATGGCGAAAAAGGCCAGTTCGGCCAGACCAATTACGCCGCGGCTAAAGCGGGCATGCATGGTTTCGCCATGTCGCTGGCGCTGGAAGTGGCCTCCAAAGGGGTGACGGTCAACACGGTGTCGCCGGGCTACATCCTGACCGATATGGTCAAGGCCATCCGGCAGGACGTGCTCGACAAGATCGTGTCTTCCATTCCGGTCAAGCGTCTGGGTACACCTGAAGAGATCGCCTCCATCGTGGTCTGGCTGGCCAGCGAGGACGCCGGGTTCACCACCGGCGCCGAATTCAGTTGCAACGGCGGGCTGCACATGAGCTGAAGCGCGATGCTGCGGTGCGGGAAAGCCTCGGTGGCGCTCGCCGGGGAATATGGTTCAATCCGCAAATCTTTTGCCTGTGCACCTTCGCTTTTTCCGACCGCTTTTGCCGACCGCATTCCACCGCCATGCCCAAGTCCGATATTCCTCTGCGCATCATCAAAAAGTACCCCAACCGCCGTCTTTATGACAGCGAGGCGAGCGCCTACATCACCCTGAGCGATGTCAAGCAACTGGTGATGGACGGGGTGCGCTTTGTGGTGCAGGACGCCAAGACTGGCGAAGACCTGACCCGCAGCATCTTGCTGCAGATCATTCTGGAAGAAGAGAGCGGCGGCGTGCCCATGTTCAGCTCGGTCATGCTCGAGCAGATCATCCGTTTCTACGGCCACGCCATGCAGGGCATGATGGGCAGCTACTTGGAAAAGAATGTGCAGGCGTTCATCGACATCCAGAACAAGCTCGCCGAGCAGTCGCGCGGCGTGTACGACAACGCAGCCGTCAATCCCGAGGCGTGGACGCAGTTTCTCAACGTGCAAAGCCCCATGTTGCAAAACATGATGGGCAATTACCTCGAGCAGAGCAAGAACCTCTACATGCAGATGCAAGAACAGATGCAGGAGCAGGCCAAGCAGATGCTGGGCGCCTTTCAGCCGCCTGCGCCCAAGAAATGAAGCCTCTGGTGAGCTGAGAGGGTGTGAATAAATCCGCCTGGCTTCAGCGACAATGTCGGGATGGAAACATCCCTCACGCCAACATCGCCTGCCGCAGCCGCGGCGCCAAAAATCGGTTTTGTCTCGCTCGGCTGCCCCAAGGCGCTGGTGGATTCCGAGCGCATCCTGACCGAACTACGCGCACAAGGGTATGACACCTCCAAGAGTTACGCGGGGGCGGATCTGGTCATCGTCAACACTTGCGGCTTCATCGACGCCGCAGTGCAAGAAAGTCTCGACGCCATCGGCGAGGCCTTGGCCGAAAACGGCAAAGTGATCGTCACCGGCTGCCTGGGTGCGCGCAACGATGCAGCCACGGGCAACAACCTGGTGCGCGAAGTGCACCCCAAGGTGCTCGCCGTCACCGGGCCGCACGCGACTGACGAGGTGCTGCAGCATGTGCACGCTGTCTTGCCCAAGCCGCACGATCCCTTTGTCGATCTCGTGCCGCCAGCGGGCATCAAGCTCACGCCCAAGCATTACGCCTATCTCAAAATCAGCGAGGGCTGCAACCATCGCTGTACCTTCTGCATCATTCCAGCGATGCGCGGCGATCTGGTGTCGCGCCCGATCGGAGAGGTCTTGAGCGAGGCGCGTGCGCTGTTCGCGTCGGGCGTGAAAGAACTGCTGGTGGTCAGTCAGGACACTTCGGCCTATGGGGTCGATGTGAAGTACCGCACGGGCTTTTGGGACGGTCGGCCGATTCGCACTCGCATGACCGAACTGGTCGATGCGCTGGGCAGCCTGGCCGCCGAGCACGACGCCTGGGTGCGCCTGCACTACGTCTATCCCTATCCGCATGTGGATGAAGTGCTGCCGCTAATGGCGCAGGGGCGCATCCTGCCCTATCTGGACGTGCCTTTGCAGCACGCGCATCCAGATGTACTCAAACGCATGAAGCGCCCGGCCAGTGGCGAACGCAACCTCGAACGCATCGCCCGCTGGCGCGAGATCTGTCCCGAACTGGTGGTGCGCTCAACCTTTATCGCGGGTTTTCCGGGCGAGACGGAAGCGGAATTCCAGACCCTGCTCGATTTCATTCGCGAGGCCGAGCTCGACCGCGTGGGCTGCTTCGCCTATTCGCCGGTGGAGGGGGCGGCCGCCAACGCGCTAGCCGATCCGGTGCCCGAAGCGCTGCGAGAAGAGCGCCGCGCCCGCTTCATGGCCGTGGCTGAAGAGGTATCCACCCGCAAACTGCACAAACGGGTGGGGCAGGTGATGCGGGTGTTGGTCGATCAGGCGAGCCGCGAGGGCGGAGTGGGCAGAACCTTCGCCGATGCGCCCGAAATCGACGGTAAAGTGCATTTGCTGCCGCCCGATAAACCCTCGACCAAAATGCGCCTGGCGCAAAGCGGCGGCCAGTTCGTGCGCGCCCGCATCGTGCGCACCGACGGTCACGACCTGGTGGGTGAATTGGTCTGAGCCGCTCCGGGGCCGGGCGGCGCCCAGCCCCTTTTTATTGCGAGCCGATGGCTGCCTTGAGCGCGGCCATATCACGCGCAAAGCCGATGTGTGTAATCTTGCCCTGGCGAACCTGCATGACAGTCACCGCCTCTTTTTCGTGCGGCATGAAGGCAGCCTGTTCTGCCTTGCTGGCCAGCAGGATGGAGTAAGGGCGCTTGCGCATTTTGGGCAGAGCGAAGGTCTGGGTGACAAACCCCGGCATGCCGCTGATATCCGCCAGGAACACGATGCCCTGTTTGTGCATCGCTTCGACGCCCAAGGCCGTCAGGTAGTCGTTGACCACGTCGGAGGGGGCCTTTTCCACCGCGAACAACACGACCCGGGTATCAGCACCCGGAAAGTCTTCCATCTTTCCGTGCTGATTCTCGAATTGCGTCTGGGGCAGGGTGCCTCCCACGCCTAGCGGTGAAGCCAAGGCCAGCGCGGGTGAGGCGCTGGAGCCCAATACGGCGGCGACTAGCGCGGCGGATAGAAAGGTACGGCGTTGCATTCGATCTCCTGTAAACGAATGCAACATCAGAACAGATCGAAGGCCGGAGGTTCCACCCCGATCGAGATCCTCGACCTGCCCGATTGCGGCTGGTCAAAACCTGATGGCCTGATGCCGACCATCCGAACTGAATTTAAAGATGGATGCCGAAGGCCGACATGTTTTTGTAGATCATGTAAGCCGCCACCACGGCCACCAGCGCCGCAAAAATCAGGTTGAGCGTGCCTTTGCTGCTCTTACCCAAGTGGGTGGCCAGTCGTGCGCCGAACACACCGCCCGCAATGCCCCCGGCGATATATAGCCCCGCGACCGTCCAGTCGAGCAGGCCGGAACTTGCATAGTTCACCGCCGTGGTCAGGCCGAATGTGCCTACCGAGAACAGCGAGGAACCCACCGCCGCCAGCATGGGCATGCCGGTTGCGAACACTAGGCCCGGCACGATGAGAAAACCGCCGCCGATGCCGAAGAAACCCGAGAGCGTGCCGACGATGGCCGCGGATACCACCAATTTCCACATCGAAAACTGGCCGGGATTTCCTTCCATTTCGCCGGGTTTGACCTTCTTCGGGCGAATCATCAAGGCGGCGATGACCAGCATCAGAATGGCGAAAAGGAATAGCAGCTTTTTGCCGTCGACCGCCTTGCCCAGAGTAGAACCGATATACGCCGCAATAGCGCCGACGATGGCAAAGATCACCGCTTCTTTCCAACGCACATTGCCCGCGCGTGCGTGCGGAATCAGATTTAAATAGGCGTTGATCGATACCGCCAACGCCGTCGTGCCAATCACGACGTGAGGATTGGGATAACCCACCAGATAGAGCAAGAGCGGCACCGCGAGGATGGAGCCGCCTCCGCCGATCAGGCCGAGCGTAAAACCGACTGCCACGCCAGAAACGACGGACAGGATGTGTTGGGTCAGGGTCAGGTCTGCGAGCATGGTGGCGACAGCATATAAGAACAGTCTTATGAGTTCTGTGAGGATTTGTGCTGATTTGTGGCGAGGCGATGATTTACGTCTTTCGGAAGTGACCCGGGTGACGAGGTGTAAAGCCTGCACGAAGTTTGTGACATGTAGGCGACCCGTCAGGCAGATTGTCGAAGCTTCGCGCGGACTGGCAATGCGCCAGCCACCACGGCGAAATCATCGCTGTGTTCCCTGAAAACAACGAGGAGATTGAAATGGCTGAGAAAAAAGCGATCAACCCGGCGCCATTAGGCCTATCCGGATTTGCCTTGACCACGTGGTTGCTGAGCATGGTGAATGCCGGCTGGTTCCCCGGCGCGGATGTGCCGATGGTGCTGGCCGCCGCCTTTGCATTCGGTGGAACGGCGCAGTTTGTTGCGGGTGTGGCGGAGGGATTCGTTGGCAACGGCTTTGGCTTTGTGGCGTTCTGCGGATACGGCGCGTTCTGGTGGAGCTTCGCCCTGTTCGTCGACTTTTTCGCCAAGGGCGTTGGCGGCCCGTTCGTCGGCTGGTATCTGCTGCTCTGGGGTGTTTTCACCACTTATCTGTGGATTGCCACCTGGAAAAAAGGTCGCGCCCTGATGCTGGTTTTCACGGCGCTGGTTCCCACCTTCTATTTGCTAGCTGCGGGTGCATTGACCGGCAACAGTGGCTTGACCGTATTCGGGGGCTATCTGGGACTGATAACGGCGGCACTGGCGTTTTATCTCGCAGGGGCCGAAGTCATCAACGAGGCTTGGGGGCGCGTGGTATTGCCGGTTTGACGATCTGTTGAGGGGATGTGGCAGGCCCATGCTTGATACAACCGGCGCTGCAGCGCAGCATCAAAACGACTGAATCAGCATGAACTGATTCAGCACGGCGTCAGTTTTGCGCTGCAGCATTCTGGCAAGAGTGCTGCGTCCGTCCCGAGCTCTTCTGGTCGGATGCTGCCATCAGGCGCGGCTGGCTTATCGGTCAGACCGGGCACTCGTACCCAGAGCCTGTTCACATCATGAAAAATCGCTGGATCGTTCTCGGCGCGGCCGTTGCTTTGTCCGCGCCTATTGCCTGGGCCAGTCTGGTCCAGACACACGCATCACAACCCGACGCATCGAAGCGGCGGATGGTTCCGGCCGCGACCGCACAGATTGTGTCGCGCTCGTTGCCGGACAATTTGCAGATCCGCGCCGCAACGGGGCCTCAGGGCATCCCGGTGCAGGAATACATCGGGGCCGATGGATCGCTATTCGCCATCACCTGGGCCGGCCCGCAGCGCGTGCAAGCGCAAGACATGGTGCGCCATTTCTTCCCTCAAGCCTCGGCTGAAAACGCCCATGCCGCGCATGGCCTGCAAGCGGTGGTGCGAAGTGCGCGGCAATCGTGGGGCAATGAAGGCGTGGCCTACTTGCCCGCATTGATGCCGATGGATTTCGATCCGAACGGGCTGGCGCCTTGAGGCATGTCCAAAGGCCGCCTCTGGCTGATAGCTGGGCGGCGACTATTGCCTTGCCGATGCCCTGGCCCACAAAGGTTTCATCCGAGTGCGCAGCGCATCGTATTCGTGGTTGATGCGAACGATTTCGGCTTTTTGGCCTTGGATGAGTGCGGTTTGCTGCTTGGTCAGCACTTTGTTCTCATCGAGCTTGGTTCGCAGTTCGAGGGGCAGTGGGCCTTGCGGATAAAACTGCGCATCGATCTGCAGACGCTTGAACTGACGCTGCAGAGTAGCGAGTTGTTTTTCGGCGTCCTCGATCATCGACTGCGGCCGATTCAAATCGCTGACGCGGGCGGCCTCCAGCGCGGCTTCGTTCGGGTAGCGCAGCAACAGGGCACGATCCTCACGTTGCTGATCGCGCTGCTGTCTGGCCAGATTCTGCGCGGCCTCTTTTGCCTGGGCCTGCTCGGCCTGTTCCTTCATGGTCAGAATGCGCCGGCGCACGGTGCCGTCTGAGCCGATCACTTTGCCGCCATAGGTCAGGCAATCCTGCGTCAAGCGATCACTGGAAACCAGCGTGCCGTTCGCGTCGCGACAGAGGTAGATGTCAGCGTGCGCCCACGGAGCGGTGCACAACAGCAAGCCGAGGAGGAGGGGGCGAAGTTGGCGCACGGTCAATTTCATGAACTGCGGGTGAGAGTGTTGCTGCAACAATGTCGAAGTGGGCCGTCGCGTTGACGAGCCGCCTTATTGTGCCTTGCTTTGCGGCGTTGCAGGCGCTGCCTGTGTTGCAGAGCAGATACCCGAGTGCCTGCCTGTTCATTGCCTGACCCAACCGGATGCCTGGATATGTTGCCTTTCCCCTTGCGCGTGACCACTCTCAATCTCAATGGCATACGTTCCGCCGCGAACAAGGGGGTCGATGACTGGCTGCGCTCGCAGGCACGCCCGGATGTGCTCTGCGTGCAGGAACTCAAAGCGCTTGAAGCCGATATGACGCCCGGCCTGCGAACCTTGGGTGGATTGCCCGGGGCAGCATTTCAGCACGCCGAGAAGCCCGGCTACAGCGGCGTCGGCCTCTATTGGAAGCACGAACCCGATGAAGTGCGCATCGGTTTTGGCCATGCCGAGTTCGACGCGGAAGGGCGCTATGTCGAAGCCATTTACAAGCGCCCGGGCGGCGAGCGTCTATCCATCGTGTCTGCCTACTTCCCCTCAGGCTCCAGCTCCGAGGAGCGCCAGCAGGCGAAATTTCGGTTCCTGGCCGATTTCTACGAACACCTTCTGGCCCTGAAGGCCGCAGGCGAGGTGCTGCTGTGCGGCGATGTCAACATCGCCCACAAAGAGATTGATTTGAAGAATTGGAAAGGCAACCTCAAAAACAGCGGCTTCCTGCCGGAAGAGCGCGCCTGGATGACCCGACTGATTGACGAGGCGGGCTATGTGGACGTGTTTCGCCAACTCGACCCCGCGCCAGATCGCTACACCTGGTGGAGCAATCGCGGGCAGGCCCGAGCGAAAAACGTGGGATGGCGCATCGACTACCACCTGGCTACTCCCGGCATCGCGGCGCAGGCCAAAACGGATAGCGCCTGGATTTACACGGAGCAGCGGTTTTCAGATCATGCTCCAATAACAGTCGACTATGCCTGAGGTCGGTGTTGACGTCGATTTAAAACAGATCAGGCTCGGGATTGCTTAGAAATCGACACCTTTACCATCAGATACAGCCCTGTTTCGTCGGGCAGTTTGCGGGGCTTGTCGGTCGGCTTGGCGTTGCGAACGGCGGGGTCTGTCAGCGGCATGGCGGTATTTCCTCGGTCGATACCGTCAAAAGACGGGATACCGTCCAAAACACCGGCTGTCGACGAACTTCAGCGCACCGCTACAGACGGAAAGAAGCCCTAGATAAATCAACGATCTAGGGCTTCTGGACTTCTACGAACTGCAGAAAACGTGTTAATGGTGGAGCCGGGGGGAATTGAACCCCCGTCCGCAAATACTCCACAGCAGGATCTACGTGCTTAGTAACGCCATTTGGCTTTAACCCCTATGACGCGGGTGTACGCGCTTCATTTGGGGCGATCCACTGAGTTTAGGGCTGAATCGCGTGGCGAAATTCAACTCGAGCCAATGTGTATGACCTCGCAGGTGTTGCCACCCCGGCCCATCGGCCAACCGTTGCGAGGCTCACCGGTGTTAAGCGGCGAGGGCGTACGAAGAATCGTTCGCAGTTACTTTGTTTCCAGTGGTTTATCGAGCGTACTGGGGCTCGGCATGCACCTGTCTGTTTTGCTATCCACGTCGAAACCGGGTCGGCCCCATGGAAGGCTGATTGTACGGCAAGACCTTGTTTTGTTTCGCCGCTGTCAGGACATGAGGTCGAGCGTGAGCAATTCAAGGGGGTGATGGATGACCGCATCTGCGTCCCAACTTTCTGGGGCGCTGGGGCCACAATAGCCGTAGGCTGCGGCGATGGCGCGCATTCCAGCGGCTTGGGCGGATTGCATGTCTCGAAGGTCATCGCCGACGTAGATGCAGCTTGCAGGGTCGATGCGAAGCGCTTGGGCGGCGTACAGCAGGGGATCGGGTGCGGGTTTGGGGCGTGCGGCGGTATCGCCGCTGACCACGCATCCGGGGGGGTGCGGCCAGGGGAGTTGGGTGACCAGGGGCTGGGTATAGGTGCTGAGTTTGTTGGTGACAATGCCCCACGGCAGGGCGAGTTGATGCAGGCGTTCGAGCAGCGGGACGACGCCGTCGAACAGGGTGGTGCGCACACGGATCGCCTCGAGGTAATAAGCGAGGAAGGTTTCTTTCAATGCGTCGTACCGAGCCTCTTCGGGCGTGACCTGCATCCCTACCGCGAGCAAGCCGCGCGCGCCATGAGAGGCCATGGGGCGCAGGCGTTCGAGCGGCAATTCCGTCAGATCATGGTCTCTGCGCACTCGGTTGAGCGCAGCGGCCAGGTCGGGGGCGGTATCCGCCAGCGTGCCGTCGAGGTCGAATAGGCAGGCGCGGACAGGGCGGGCGGGCGACATCAGAGCGGGCGGCGCAAGGCCATGAGATAGTTGACGCTGGGATCGTGAGTGATGCGGAAGCGCTGGGTGAGAGGCTGAAATTCGAGCCCGGCAATGTCGGCAGTTTCAAGACCGCAGCGTCGGCCCATGGCGGAAATTTCGGAAGGCTGGAGAAACTTGGCGTAGTCGTGCGTGCCTTTGGGGAGGAGCCGCAGCAGGTATTCGGCCCCGAGAATGGCGAACAGATAAGCCTTGGCGTTGCGATTGAGGGTCGAGACAAAAACCCATCCGCCGGGGCGCACCAAGGCGGCGCTGGCTTGAATGATGGACGCCGGATCGGGGACGTGCTCAAGCATTTCCATGCAGGTGACGACGTCGAATTGTCCGGCGGCCTCGGTGGCAAGGCGCTCGGCACTGACGAGGCGGTAATCGATATCGAGCTGGGCATCGAGCGCGTGTAGGCGAGCGACTTGCAGCGAGGCATCGGCGAGGTCGATACCGGTCACCTTGGTGCCAGCCGCCGTCATCGACTCCGAGAGAATGCCGCCCCCGCAGCCGATGTCCACAACGCTTTTTCCACCCAGGCCGACATGGTCTTGAATCCACCGTAGGCGGTGCGGATTGAGCAGGTGCAAGGGGCGAAACTCGCCGTGTTCATCCCACCAGCGATGGGCGAGGGCGCTGAATTTGTCGATTTCTTCAGCTTCGACGTTGTGGTCTGTCGGGGTCATGGGCGGCACCTGAATCGGCGCGTCATTGAAACTTGATCAGCCTGTAATAAAGCATGCCGAGAAGTTCGTGTACGACGCGTGTGGTCTTGTCCAGCGCGCTGATCTGCGGGTTCAGCATGTCCAGCGCCTGAATCGGAATGGCTTCGTAGTCTACCGGCCAGGCGCAGATTGAAACCCGCTCATGGGCAAAAGCCATCATCGCGCGGGGCATGTGGTCTGCAGAGGTGACCAGGTAGCGGCGGCCGACCGGAAACTGGAGGATGCGCTCGCGCATATTGACGGCCGTCTGAAAGGTCGTACGCGATGTTGTATCCAGGATCATTCGGCTGGCCGGAAAGCCGAGTTGCACAGCCAGCGCACCCATCAGGTTGGCTTCGCGTACCTTTCTGCCCCATCCGCCGGAGATGAGCAGCGTGCTGTCGGGGGTGTGCTGCGCCAGTTGCACGGCAGCGAGCAGGCGTTTCAAACTCGCGGTTTTCAAGGCCGAGAAGTCTTGCGCGTGCATGGGGTTGCCGTCTATGCCGCCCGCGAGCACGACGAATAGCGCCCCCGGTGGGGGTGGGGAGCAGATTTTCTCCTGCGTCGCCTTTCGTTCCAGTGCGCCTAGAGCAAGATTGGCAAAGAGGGGCATGCTGGCCAAGAGGAACAGCACGGTAATGGCATAGGTCAGAAACCGGGTGAAAAACCGGTGCGAGCGCCAGGTGACAAACAGGGAAAGAATGACCAGGCCGCAAGCGGTCAGCCCGACGGGAGACAGCAGGAGTTCGAGGGTGAGCTTCAACGGCGTCAGGACAGGGCCACAGAGGCCGTGGAGGGGGAGGTCAGTCCAGCCCAGTCAAGGTAAACCTTTTCGTCGCCGTCCACCCAGACATGGCGTGAAAAAAGACGTTCCGCGCGTTGGCGCCCGGCGCGGCCCATGGCGGCCACCGTGTCACGCTCGCTGAGGGTGAGCATTTTTGCAGCCAGATCGTCGATGTCTGCAGCGGTGAACAGCAAGCCGGTGACGCCGTCTTCGACCACTTCGCCGCAGCCGCCGATGCGCGGCGCAATCACGCAGCGGCCGGCCGCCATGGCTTCACGCGCGGACAGCGGGAATGACTCGCGCGTTGAGGACAGCACAAAGACGTCTAGCAGGGCGAGGTGGGAGGGAATGTCGCGCTGCATGCCGGCGAAAATCACGGTGTTCTGCAAGCCGAGGCGGGCGACCTGCGCCTTGGTTTGATCGAGTAGCGGCCCGTCGCCCACGATCAGCAGGCGGGTTTCAGGTTTGCGCTGCACGATTTTGGCGAAGGCATCGACCAGATAGTTGTGGCCCTTTTCTTCGGACAGGCGGGCCACGATGCCGAATATCAGATGCTTGCCCGGTTCCAGCCCATACTGGCGGGCGAAATCGGCTGTGCGGGTGGCCGTGGAAAATCGATCGAGATCGATGCCGCTGTGAATGACGGTGGACTGCTCGGGGGGCAGGCCGTTGGCGAGCAGTCGGTTGCGCTCGTAGTTCGACTCGAAAATGATGAAGTCCGCGCTTTGCCGCAGGATGCGACCTGCCCACTTGAAATTCTTGGGATTGTGAATGTTGTGGATGGTGGTCACGATGGGCACGCGACGGGACGTGCTCGCGACGCGGTAGCCGTAGGGCATGAGCCGCAGCGCGGCGTAGGCCACCATGGACGAGCGCACCGATTGCGGCGCGACGAGTTCGATGCCCTCGCGCTTGACGACCTCGCGCAGCTGCTTGAGGGCTCGAACGAACTGCGAGGCTGCGCTGAAATGAAAGTCGATATCGACATGAATGGCGCCCTTGCCGATCAGCTCTTTGAGCAGCACGCCGTCTGTGGTGGCCACATACACGATATGGCCCTTGGCGGTGAGGTCTTCCGTCAGGGTCAGCACGTCGGACTGCACGCCGCCGATGCCGAAGGGCTCAGTCATCAAGTACAGGATTTTCATAGCGTTGTGGCCTCGAACGAGGCGCTGGGTTTGAGGTGTTTCTGGGCGAATCGGCGGGTGCGACGCGCATGCAGCAAGCGATGAATCGGATCGAAAGCGCCGGCGATTTTCAGGCTGAATTGCGACATGTCATCGCGGTCGGTGATTTCGGTGCGTTTGAGCTGGAACAGATCGGCATCACGCCGATTGACCCCCGGCGCCACGCTGACGGCAGCGGCATAACCGGCTTGTCGCACCAGTTGAAGTTCGCGCGGGCTCAAATCGCCCGAGGGGTAACAGAAATACTGAACGGGTTGCTGCAGATGGACGGCGATTTCGCTTCGGCTGGTAGCGATTTCCTGTTGCGCCAGCGCATCGCTGATGGTTGGCAGGTAGGGGTGGGTGCGGGTGTGCGAGCCGATGGTGATACCGGGAGACCGGGCGAGGGCAATCACTTCGTCCCAGTTGAGGTGCAGCCGCTCGGTCGGCTGACTGCCGTAGCGGGGGTGGCTGAGCGCCTGATCGCAGAACTGGGTGGTCACAAAAATAGTCGCCGGAATACGATAGCGCTGCAGGATGGGCAAGGCCTCGGTCAGGTTGTCGAGATAGCCGTCGTCGAAGGTCACGGCGAACAGCGGCTTGCGCAAGGGCCCGGCCTGAATCGCCCGCAACCCGTCTTCGAGGCTGACCACGTTGTGCGAAGACAACTCTTGCATCTGCTGGGCAAAACGCGCGGGTGATACCGTGAGTTGGTCATAGGCGGCCAAATGCGCGACACGGTGATACATCAGCACGCGAAGACCCGGGCTCAGGGTGTTGCGCAGCTTGGCGTAAGGCAGCAAGGCAGTGGCAAGCAGACGACGCATGATTTACTCCGCAGGGGCGACTCGCGCCGGTTGAGGCTCTGACGACAGGCCCAGCGCTTGCTGATGGAGACGGTTGTAGGCCGCGGCGGTTCGCGAAACGTCGAAACGCGCGATCACGGTTTCCCGTGCCCGCTGTCCCAGACGGGCGCGCAAAGCAGGGTCTTGCAGCAAGTCGTCCAGGCGTTTGGCAAATTGCGGCACGTCGCGCGGCTCGACCAGCAGGCCATTATCCCCGTCGATGACGACATCGGGAATGCCGCCCACTCGGGTACACAGAACCGCCTTCGAACTCGCCATCGCCTCCAGCAAGGCAATGGGCAAACCCTCCCAATGCGAGGACATCACGAACACATCCATGGCCGCCACCAGGCGGGGCACATCGGTTCGCATGCCGGTGAAAATCACACAGTCTTCCAGCCCGAGAGCCTTGACCTGCTGCTTGAGCGCGTCTTGAAGATCGCCCGTGCCGATCACCAGGCAATTCAATTGTTTGTCACGCACCTGGGGAAGTTCGGCCAGCGCCCGGAACAGATCACCGTGTGCCTTTTGTTCGTGCAAGCGGCCCACAATGCCGATCAGGGGGTGATCTTCTGGAAGCCCGAATTCACTTCGGACGCCCGCTCCCGAAAAGCTGGAGAATTTCTGCAGGTCAATGCCATTCGGAATGGAGACCAGCTTGTCGGCGGGTATTTTGTCGCGTGAGGCCAGCGTTTGCGTGACCTCTTCACTGCACCCCACCACGGCGGTACTCAGTCGCGCGAACAAGCGGTCGATCAGTTTGCGGCCCGACCCTTTCCACGGGTTGACGATGTTGTGCACCGTCGAAAACACCGCCGGAACGCCAGTCAAGCGCGCAGCCAGACGGCCATAAGTATCGGCGGTGAACAGGTGTGTGTGCACGACATCAGCACGCTCGCGCTTAAGCCACGAAGCCACGCGGAAGACCAAGCCAAAATCCAGCTTGCCTTTGCGGCCAAAGATCACGACCGGAATGCCGAGTTTTTCAAACTCCTGTTCTAGCGGGCCTCCCTTGATCAGGCAGACGATGGTGTAACGGTAGCCCGGTATGCGCAGGCGCATCAAATCGACCAGCAGCATTTCCGCACCGTCGCGCGGCAGTTCGTCGATCATGTGGACGATGTGTGGGGAGGTTTTATCGCGGTTATCCATTTCTGTTTTTGGCGCTGATATATTGTTTCGGATCAAACAGATGGGCCACGATGGCAATATAAATCCATAAGAATACATCGACCGAGGTATCTATAATATGCGTCCCGAACATATTTACCGCAACCAATCCCGCTACCAGCGTTACCGCACCTAAACCAATGATGCGGTCGATATCTACGGTGCTCTTTTTATAAACAAACCAACCACGAAAAGCGAGTGCTCCAATAATCAGAAGGAGCGTGATCAGGCTGGGCACGCCCATATTGGAGGCCGCATACAAAAACATATTCTGATTGTCCGTAGCATCTCCGGTCGAGCCTTCATAGAATCCTGGAACATAGCTTGGCACCAAGCTGTGAAACTGATCGAACCCTTTGCCGAAAATTGGATCTTCCTTTGCCATCTCTATAGCTGCGTCCCAAAGCAAAAATCGTGAGTCTGCACTCTTGTCGATTTTTGAATCAGCTTCGTGATCCTGATAGGTTTGAGCTACTCGGGCCTTCATCGAATTGGGCACCAAGGCAGGAATGAAAAAGTAAATTGTTCCAATGACGAGCAAGACCAGAACAAAGAACTTTTTGCTTTTGACGAATGAAAGCGTGGCAAGCTCCATCGCGAAAGCCAGATAAGCACCGCGAGAAAAGGCCGCCAGCAATACTTTCAGGCCAATCAGGACGATGGGCGCCAAGCGCCACGATTTCCAGCGTGGGAAATAATAGGCCCCATAGGCTAGCAAGGGCGCAAGAGAATAGATAATTTGCGCTGCGAATTCGTTCGGCTGCCCAATGGGGCCTAGCAGCCGCGATTTTTCGATGCTGCTTGCACCGCGGGTAAGCCACCATTCGTGTATGCCGTAAAGAAAAATGACAGCTGCGGAAAACATCATATAGACGATGAGTCGTCTAGCCATATTCTTATCTTGGATCAGGTTGACGACCAGAAAGAAAATAATAAACTGGTCGAAAAATCCCCGAGCCGACAAAAGATAGTTCCAGATGAATGGATGCAGCCCAATATGATAAATTGCTGTAAAAACAGAAATAACGCTCAGGAAAAACCAGATGCCTACCAATCGCGTGAACGGCAAGGGGTTGAACATCTTCCTTTGATTTTTATAGGCATGCAGGACCCAGAATGAAATCAAAAACAATTCCAGCAAATTGGTGCCGTTGATGCCGGGTGCAATCAGAACTGGGTAGAGTTTGCTTAAAGGGTAATAAATGATGACCAGTGCAAGAAGGGGCTCTGGACCTTTGCGCAATTGAACCAGCAGGAGCAGGCCAAAGATCAAGGCAAAACCGTAGAGGCCAATTTTCCCTGGATGGAGTTTGAAAACGATGATGCTGAGAATAAATAAAGCGGGTACGGCGAGCAGTCGAAGAATGGAGTACAGCTCCTTGCCAGCCCAGTTCGCATTTTCAACCGGGTTTTCAGCCGGATTTTCAACCGATGGGGCTGAAGCGGGCCGCCTGTTGTTCAATCCCCCAGGTTTTTGGCGTGGGTGCGGGGTGGTCACGCTCATGGCTGCTGGTGTGGCACGCCTTTGACGCGTGCATAGAGTTGGTGGTAGCGCGCGTTGCCAATGAGGCGTTTGGTCCCTGTTTTGGCGAGCGAAATGATCTGCGCGCGAAGCAAGGTGGTCGCGTCGGCCCGGGCATAGGCCATGAAAGTGGCGTCTGTCGTTCCAGCGCGGATGGCCAGGCGGGGCAGGGGGCGCGTTGAGGCAATCGGGCGAGTGCTCAGGGTGCCAATGGCCGATCCATGAAGGACGGTGTAGCCCACGTCTTGTGCCAACCGCAGGCCGCGATCGTCGTAACGCCCCCCGGGGAAGGACATTTGCCTGACTGTTATCTGCAACTCATTTTCGAGGCGGGCATGCGATTGCTGCAGCTCGCTTTTGAGCGTGTCGTCTGGCAGGTCGCTGAGAAAGCGGTGGGTGTGTCCATGCCCGCCGACCACCATGCCTTGTTGCGCGAGCTGGCGAACCTGATCCCAGGTGCAAAAACCCGCTCGCTGACCGATGAAGTCGGTGGTGACGAAAAACAGCGCGCTCAGACCGCGTTGCTTGAGCAAGGGCAGGGCGAGTTCAGCATTGCTGGCGTGGCCGTCGTCGAAGGTGAGTAGCACGCCGCCGGGAATGGGCGAGCCGGTTTGCTCGAGAGCGTGCGGGGGGATGACTGGAATGTGGGCTGCGGCTAGCAGATCGAGCTGTCTGGCAAACGTCTCCGTGGAGAGGGCATAGGGCCGGTCGATCGGGTCGATGGCCAGACGCTGCGCCTCGGTGGCGTAAAGCCCGTGGTACATCAGAATGCTCAGGCGCTTCATGTTTTTTCCCACTTGGCGTCGGCGCGGCCCTGGGCGAATTTCAGCAGGGCCAGCATGGCGGCGGCATTCATGTCGAAAAACACATGGGCGAAGCTGACGAATTTGTTTTTGCGCAGCGCGGGCGCCCAGTGTCCGGCGGCAGCCAGGAGGTAAAACGCAAGCTGCGCCAGCAGCGCAAGGCGGTAGAACGCCGACGGGATGAAGGCGCTGGTGAACAGGGTGATGATGAGGGCGTAGGGCACGAAGAGCCGGAAAACCTTGTGGGACAGGAACTGGAACCATACCGGGTTCTGCATGGGGCTGAACAGCCAAAAATTTCTCGAAAAGGTCTGGAAATTGCCTGTGAGGGTTCGAATCTTGCGTTTTTGTTCCGCGGCGGACTCGGTTTGCAGGGTGTCGTAGACGTGGGCCTGGGGTTCCATCAGGGTTCGTTTACCCGCGCGGGTGATTTGCATGGGAATCTCGAAGTCGTCGAGGATGGTGTCCGGCGGGATGGGGGAGAAGTCGCGGGTGCGAATGGCGTAGAGCGCTCCGGTTGCGCCCACGGTCGAGTGAAAGCGGCTTTCGGATTTGCGGATGGCTTTTTCGTAGCGCCAGTACAGCCCGATGTTCTGCCCGGTCTGGGTGCTGCTGGGACGATGCACCAGTTCGCCGCTCACGGCTCCGACGGCGGGGTCGCAGAAATCGGAAATCAGCCGACGCACCGATCCGGCTTCGAGATCCTGGCGCACGTCGCAGAACACGACGAATTCAGTCTGCACCTGAGCGAGCGCCAGGTTGAGCGCATACGCCTTGCCTTGTCGCTGGGCATAAGAGAGGGTGCGCACGCCGGGGGCGCCCTGTAGCACGGTGGCAGTGGCGTCGGTCGATCCGTCGGAGACCACCAGAATGTCGATCTTGTCCTTCGGGTAGTCGAGCGCGCGCAGATTAGCGATCTTGCCGGGCAGGCGCACCGCCTCGTTATGGCCCGCCATGACCACGGTGAGGCGGGGAAGTGACTCGTTGTCGAGCAGGGGGCAGGCAAGCTGCGGGCGCCGCCTGGCCAGCAAGCCGATCAAAACGGGATAGCCGACGTAGGTGTAGAGGATGAACAGGGCCGCGGCCCAGAACAGAACAAGCAGGATCATGACGAGGACGGGGGCGAGGCCGCCTGCGCTCTGAGCGGGGCGAGTTGCCGCAGGCCGCGTTGGACGGTGTCGATCCACTGCTGCTGGGCGACGCGGGTGGTGACGGCATGATCGATGTCATGCAGGTGGGCAAAAAGCAGACGGGGGTTGCGGGCTTGACGCAGACCGAGAGCGTTGCGCAACTGATCGGCGTAATTCACCGCGCTGAAATCGGTGCCCGCGCTGAAAACCATCACCCCGACGCCGCGCTCGGCCAGCGCAAGCAGGCCCCGGCCCAGGGTGCGGCGATCGACCCTTTCTTCGTCAACCGATGCTGCGCTGCTGGCCTGCATCGTGGTGAAGCGGGCACCCTTGGTGAAAATTCGAGCAGCCTGGGCGCCCACTGCGGCCACGCCACGCAGACCCACGCGCGTCCACACCGCCCAGGCCTTGGGCCCGTAGCCGTGGCGCATCAGCCGCACGCCCAGGTAGCGCACCACGCTCAGCGGGGTAGTGAAATTCAGCGCGTCGTACATCACGATGGCACTCACTCGCGGGTCGACCTGCGCCGTCCAGTAGCTGGGCATGGCGCCGCTGCAAAACCCGACGAGCGCGAAGTACTGTGCGCCCGTGGTGCTTTGCAGCACGTCCATGGCGGCGCGCAGATCGGCCACCACCTGGTCTTTGTAGGACAGCCTGCCGTCGGCACGCAGGCTGTCGCCCATGCCGTGCAAGTCGCAACGCAAGGTGGCGACGCCGTCAGCGGCGAGGGCGCGGGCGAGTTTGACGTTCACACGGTGCGCACCGACCCGGTGGATGACCCCGGCGTTGAACAGCAGCACGCCGAAAGGAGGCGGCGACGCGGCGGCGTTGTCCGTAAATGTCACGGTACCCAGCAGATCGGCCTGCGGGCCGAAGGTCAGTGTGGTTTCACGCATGGGCGCTCTCGGCAAGATGGTCCAGCAGATCGCGTATCCAGTGCATGGGGACGATGGACGTGGCGGCAGCGCTGTCGGTGGCCCAGTCGATCCGGGCGTCGCTATCGACGAACTCCACGGCAGGCGGCAGGGTTACGCCAGCGCGTTGCAGAAACTGTCGAGTCGCCTGCGAATCGGGCGAGAGCAGACGCAGCGTGCTGGCCAGAACGGTTTCCAGACAGGCCGGGGTGATGGCGTCGATCTGGCTGCGGGTTGCAGGGCTGAGGTAAAAACCGAGGGCCTCGCTCTCTGGGGTTGGCAGCATGGTGTCGCGCAGGCGGGCACTCAGCGGCCAGCGCACGCCATAGCCCCGGTGGAGCGATTCGAGACTGGAGTCGGCCAGGCTGCGCAGATAGGCGCTGCCATCGAGCACCGGCTCGATGAGCATCAACAGCTGCGCCGGTGTGGGCGCCAGCCGCGCCACTTCCAGGGCGATGGTGCCGCCCAGACGCAGGCCGACGGCCGACCAGCGAGGCGCACGACTGCGGCGAAGCAACTCCGCCAGCGCCGCCCGCGCATCGGCAATGCTGCCCTGCACATCCCACTCCTCATCGCTTCCGGCCGAGTCACCGCTGCCGTAATAGTCGAATCGCAGCACGTGATAACCGGCCGCAGCAAGGCGTTCGCCCATCACCCGGTAGAGCCGGTGCGCGCGTATGCCTTCCTGCCCGAAGGGGTTGCACAGCAGCACGGCATGCTGCTGCGGCTGGGCATCCTCAGCCGGTTCGAGATAGAGGCCAACCAACTCGCGGTTGCCGTTGAAAAGACGCACGGGAGTCAATGGGTTCTCCCTGAAGCGAGAGCCTGTCGATACAGCACTTTGCCAAAACCGCCCAGCACGGCCAGCGCGGCGGCATGGCCGGGCGGGCTCTGAAGGGCGGAAAGGTCGATGAAATCGGCGGCGGCGATTTGAGGGTCCGCTGGAATGAGCAGGTCTTTGAGGACGACCCGCTGCCGCGTCACGGCCATTCCGATATGCAGGGTTTTGGGTTCGAGGGCCAGACCGAGGCCCAGCGCTTTCATGCAGGCCTCCTTGCGGGCCCAGCAGGCGAAAAACACCCCGGTCTGTTGCCTCGGCGGCAGTTGCACGAGTTCTGCAAATTCGTCTGCGGTCAGCACGCCGGAGGCCAATGCGGCGTCGGGCAGATCGGGGCGGATGGCTTCGATGTCCACCCCCAGCGGCACGCCGTTGCTCACGGCCAGCAGCGCCTTGTCCAAGCTGTGGCTCAGGTTGAAGCACAGCGTCGCATCGCCCGAGTGCCCGGTCAGCGCCGGTTTGCCGTGAGGGCCGAGGGCAAACTGCAGGTCTTGTGGCGCACGCTTCAGGTAGCGGCCGAGAATCTGCCGGGTCCAGCCATGCGCGGCGATGAAACGGGTCTGGTCGACGGCAAAGACGAAACGTCGTGCCCGCTCCTGTTCGGCGGCGTCGAGCAGATCGAGGGCACATGCCGGCGGGCGGCGCAGATCGAGTTCCCAGACGTGCACGTCGCGCTGTTGCGGTCGCGACAGCGGCGCGGCCGGGTCGTGCGCGCGGGCGGCGGAGCCCAGACGCAGGGCGCTTCGCACCTGTTGTGACAGGGGGGTGGACAAGGTTTTCACGCGGCCGGATGAAGCAGGTTGCGCATCAGAAAAATCGTTTTCGAGGTCATCGACCGGCATGATGCAGGCGTCGCCGTCTTGCAGACAATCCCGTCAAGCGGGGGCAAACAAGAGCCTCAAGGAATACGGATTAGAGGCCGTTCTGGCCGGATCATAGGCAAGAGTCGTCGTTGTTCCGTGACAACTTCTGCACAGTTTTCGAGGGAAACTGGGCTCACTCGTGCAACGCCCGGCGGGTCGTTGCGATGGCGGTGCAAAGCTGCTGCACCCCGTCGAGCACATCCACGCCCATGCGCGGCAGGGTGTTGGGGGAGAGGGCGACCAACTGGTCGTGCCGTACCGCGCTCAATCGCGGAAACTGCTTCCACGACTTGAGCCACTGCGCGCCTTGGGGACTGGAGGTCACGATGAGTTGCGGGTCGGCCTGCAGCACGGCTTCGGCACTGATGGTGGGCGCCAGAACCGCCAGCGAGCCAAACACGTTCTGCCCGCCGCACAGGGTGATGGCCTGGCTGATGAGTTGCTTGTGGCCCACGGTGATCAGCGGCTGGTTCCACACCTCGTAAAACACCCGTACAGCCGGTTTTTGGGCGGCGTAACGCTGCCGGATGGCAGCCAGCCGCGTGTTGAAATCGCGCACCCAGCGCCCGGCTTGCTGCTCGGTGCCTGCCAGTTCGCCGATGCGGCTGACTGTGGACGCCAGCGACTCGAAGGTGTTGGCCTGGCTCCAGTACACCGGAATGCCCAGCGCTTTGAGCCTTGCCACTTCGCGCGGGGGCGTGCCCGATTGCCAGGCCAGAATCAGATCGGGCTTGAGGCGAACGATGGCTTCCAGATTGAGGGCGAACGCGTCGCCCACGACCGGCAGTTTGCGCGCCCAGAACACATTGCCCGCGCCCTGAATCTGGCCGACCACGAATTTGCTGGCCCCGGCCGCCGCGCTGAGTTCGAGCAACTGCGGCGATAGCGCGATGATGCGCCGTGCCGGTGCGGGCAGGGAAACCACCTGGCCGGTGTCGTCGGTCACCCGCACCGGGGCCGCCCAGGCGGCGCTGGGCAGCAGGGCAAAGGCGAGAAGCGCCCCAAGCCATCGAGAAAGGATCATGTCGGTGCGGGGGTTTTGGGTTTGAAGGCGCACAGATCGGCCACCCCGCAGCGCCAGCATTCCGGCTTGCGCGCCTTGCAGACGTAGCGGCCGTGCAGAATCAGCCAGTGGTGGGCATGCAGGCGGAACTGCGGCGGAATGACCTTCTCCAGCTTGGTCTCCACCGCCAGCGGGGTGTTGCCCTTGGCCAGCCCGAGGCGATTGGCCACGCGGAAAATGTGCGTGTCCACCGCGATGGTGTCTTGCCCGAAGGCCACGTTGAGCACCACATTGGCGGTTTTACGGCCTACGCCCGGCAGCGATTCCAGCGCCTCGCGGCTGCGCGGCACTTCGCCGCCGTATTGGTCGATAAGAATGCGGCAGGTGGCGATGATGTTTTTCGCCTTGGTTTTGTACAGCCCGATGGTGCGGATCGCCTCGCGCAGCCGGTCTTCGCCGAGGTCGAGCAGCGCCTGCGGGGTGTTGGCCACGGCGAACAGCGGCCGGGTGGCCTTGTTCACGCTGACATCGGTAGCCTGGGCCGAAAGCGCCACCGCGACCAGCAGCTCGAAGGGCGTGCGGTATTCCAGCTCGGTGCGCGGCTCGGGGTTGGCGGCGGCGAAGCGCTCGAACAGGGTCTGGATCTGGGCGGGTTTCATGCGGCGCGATGATAGACGCGGCGAGTTTTCGCCCTCTGGCGGCCATGCCAGCGGGTAGAGGGGCGATGGTATGATTTCCTTCCGTTGTGAGATTCACAATTTCTTTTGTAAATCATAGAGTTAGAACATATCGATGCGTTTGACCTCACTCCGTCTGGCCGGATTCAAGTCGTTTGCCGAACCCGTGACGCTGCCCTTTCCCGGCCGCATCAGCGGAATCGTCGGGCCCAACGGCTGCGGCAAATCGAACGTGATCGATGCGGTGCGTTGGGTGCTGGGCGAGAGCAAGGCCAGCGAGCTGCGCGGCGAGTCCATGCAAGACGTCATTTTCAACGGCAGCGGGCAGCGCAAACAGGCCAGCCGCTGCAGCGTGGAAATGGTGTTCGACAACAGCGATCACCGCATCGCCGGGCAGTGGGGACAATTCACTGAAATCGCCATCAAGCGCGTGCTCACCCGCGACGGCACGTCGAGCTATTTCATCAATAACCAGGCGGTACGCCGCCGCGACGTGCAGGATATTTTTCTCGGCACCGGCCTGGGGCCGCGCTCCTACGCCATCATCAGCCAGGGCACCATCACCCGCATTCTGGAGTCGCGCCCCGAAGACCTGCGCATGATGCTCGAAGAGGCCGCCGGCGTGTCCAAATACAAGGAGCGCCGCCGCGAAACCGAGAACCGCCTGCAGGACACCCGCGAGAACCTCACCCGCGTGCAGGACATCCTGCGCGAACTCGGCAGCAACCTGGGGCGGCTCGAACAACAGGCCGAAGTCGCCACCCGTTACCAGGGCCTGCAGGCCAGTGCGACTCTGGTGCAGCAGCAGCTCTGGCTGCTGCGTCAAGAAGAAGCGCAGGCCAAACGCCAGCAGATCACCTTGGCCGGCGGTGAGGCGATGAATGCGCTCGAAGCCCGCATCGCCGAGCAGCGCGCAATCGAGGCCGAAATCGAAACCTTGCGGCAGGCACAGTTCGCCAGCAGCGATACCCTCAACCGGGCGCAGGCCGCTTTCTACGCCGCCCAGTCGCGCGTCAGCCAGCTCGAGGCGGAAATTCGTTTCGTCGTTGAGGGCCGTCAACGCGCTCAGGCCGCGCTGCAGTCGATAGACGCGCAAACGCAGGACTGGCAGCAACGCCACGACACCGCCGTGGCGCAGGCCGCCGACACCGCCGAGCGCCTAGCCGATGCCGAGGTGCAGGCCGAGGTGGCGCAGGCCCGCGTGCAGGAGCAAAGCGAACGCCTGCCCACGCTGGAAGCCGCCCTGAGCGACGCGCAGCTGCGCGCCGCCGACGAACGCGCGCAGGCCGCCGCGGCCCAGCAGGCGCTGCAGGCCGAGGCTTCACGGCAGCGCGGCCTGGGGCAGCAAATCCAGCAGCTGCAACAGCGCGCCGAGCGGCTGCGCGCCGAGCAACGCGCCGTGGTCGCGCCCGACAGTCTGCGTCTGGCCGATCTGCAGCGGCAGCAAGAGAGCCTGAGCGACGTGCTCGACACCACCCGCGCGCAGCGCGAACAACTCGAAGACACCTTGCCCGAGCTGCAACAGGCGCGGCAGCAGGCGCAGCAGTCGCAGCAGGCCGCCGCCGCGCAGCTTGCCGCGACCAGCGCGCGCCTGGCTGCGCTCAAAGCGCTGCAGGAGCGGGTGCTCACAGAAGGCAAGCTGCGCCCCTGGCTGGCGAAGCACGGGCTCGACGGCCTGTCGCAACTCTGGTCGCGCCTGCAGGTGGAAAACGGACTGGAAACCGCGCTCGAAGCCGTGTTGCGCGAGCGCCTGTCCGCGCTGGAACTGCGCCAGCTCGACATGGCCGAAGGCTTTGCCGCAGACGCGCCGCCGGCCAAGCTGGCGTTCTATTCAGCAGCGGTGCAGCCCCCGGCTGCCGAGACGCGGGCGATTTCCGTCCCGCCCGCGGGCTGTCGGCCCTTGCGCGACGGCGTGCGCAGCGGTGATGCGGGGCTGGCCAGCTTGCTCGACGACTGGCTGGCCACCGTTTTTATCGCACCGTCGCTGCAGCAGGCGCTGGCGCTGCGCGCCACTCTGCCTGCGCAGACCGTGCTGCTCACGCGCGAAGGCCACACGGTGTCGCGCCAGAGCGTGAGTTTTTACGCCCCGGATTCCGAGCAGTCCGGCGTGCTCGCGCGGCAGCAGGAAATCGACAATCTGGAGCGCCAGATCAAGGCCGAGCAGCTCATCGGCGAGCAAAGCCGCGCCCAGCTTCATCAGGCCGAACACGATCTGGGGCAGGCGCAGGAGCAGCTCGCCGCGCTGCAACGCCGCCAGCAACAAGACACCCAGCAACTGCACACCGTGCAGGTGGAACTGCTCAAACTCACCCAGCAGGCCGAGCAAAGCGCCGCGCGCAATCAGCAGATCGCCACCGACCTTGGCGACATCGACGCCCAACTCGATGAATTGCAGGCGCAGCAGGCCGAGAGCGAAGCGCGATTCGAGGAGCTAGACGCGCGCCTGGCCGACCAGCAGCAGCTGCAGGCCGATCTCGAAACCGAGGTGATGGCCGCGCAGCAGGCGCTCGCCGATGCCCGGGCGCAGCAGCGCCAGCTCGAATCGCAAGCGGCCGAGAGCGGCTATGCGGTGCGCAGCCTGCAACAAAAGCGGGCCGATCTGCAACGCGAGGCGCAGATGGCGCTGGAACAGATCGCGCGTCAGGCCAGCGCGCGTGAAGCGGCGCAGGCCGAACTCGCGCGGCTGAGTGAACAAGGCGCGCAGACCGGCCTGCAATCGGCGCTGGCCGAGCAGCAAAGCGCGCAAGCCGTGCTGGGCGCCCGCCGCAGCGAAGCCGACGACATCGCCCAGCAACTGCGAAAGCAGGAGGAGGCTCGGCTGACGCTCGACCGCGACCTCGATCCGCTGCGGCAGCGCATCACCGAATTGCAGCTCAAGGAGCAGGAGTTTCGGCTGCAGGCCGAGCAGTTCGCGCAGCAGCTCGCCGAGGCGCAGGCTGATATCGAAGCGGTGCGCGCCAGTCTGCCGACCGATGCCCAGGCCCCGGCGCTGGCGCGCGAGCATGAACGGCTGCAGCGCGACATCGCCGCGCTGGGGGCGGTGAATCTGGCCGCGCTCGACGAGCTGGGTCAGGCGCGCGAACGCAAACAGTTTCTCGACGCCCAGTTCGAAGACCTGCAAACCGCCATCACCACCCTCGAAGACGCCATCCGCAAGATCGACGCCGAAACCCGCGACATGCTGGCCACGACTTTCGAGCAGATCAACGACCACTTCGGCCGCATGTTTCCGCTGCTGTTCGGCGGCGGTAATGCGCGGCTCATCATCACCGGCGAGGAAATTCTCGACGCCGGGGTGCAGGTCATGGCGCAGCCGCCGGGCAAGAAGAACAGCTCGATTCACCTGCTCTCCGGCGGCGAAAAGGCGCTGGTGGCCATTGCGCTGGTGTTTGCCATCTTTCAGCTCAACCCCGCGCCGTTCTGCCTGCTCGATGAAGTGGACGCGCCGCTGGACGACGCCAATACCGAGCGCTACGCCCGGCTGGTCAAAGACATGTCGGCCAGCACGCAGTTCCTGTTCATCTCGCACAACAAAATCGCGATGGAAATGGCCGACCAGCTCATCGGCGTGACCATGCAGGAGCAGGGCGTCTCACGCACCGTTGCCGTGGAAATGGACGCGGCGCTACGCTTTGCCCAGGCCGCTTGATCCACACACTAAGCCGCGCACACACTCAAACCCCGAGGATTACTGGATGGGACAGTTGCAAATCGCCTTGATCGTCATCGGCGCCATCATCATCGCCGCCGTCATTGCCTACAACACCTGGCAATCCGGCAAATTCAAGCGCCAGCGCGCCGCCGTCGAAGACGATGTGCAGACCGCGATCGAGCCAGCCGGGCTCGACACCTTGACGCCAGACACCCACGGCCACACGCTCGAACCCGTCGCGCTCAGCCCCGAAGTCGCCCCCAGGCCGCGGCTGATGCCCTTGCAGATCGACCCGCTGATCGACGCCATCGCCAGCTACCTGCTCGAACCCGTGCGTTCGGGCGAGGTGCTGCTGCCGCGCCTGCCCAAAACCGCGCGCGCCGGGGCCAAGCGCATGTTGTTCGAGGGCCGCAACGCCGAAACCGGGCAATGGGAGCCGCTGCAGCCGCAGCATCCCTATGCCGAACTTCAGGCCGCGGTGCAACTGAGCAACCGGGCCGGGCCGATCAATGCCATCGAGTTTTCCGAGTTCATCGCCAAGTGCCACGAACTCGGCGAGGCGCTGAACGTGGCGCCCGATCTGCCCGATATGGCCGAGGCCCTCGAACAGGCCCGGTCGCTCGACGCCTTCGCCAACGACAACGACGCGCAGCTCTCCATCACCCTGCGCGCCCGCAGCGTGCCCTGGGGCATCGACTTCCTGCGTCAGCGCGCCCAGGCCGCCGGTTTCGTTCCCGGCGCCGAGGCCGGGCGCATGGTGCTGCTCTATCAAGACGTGGAGCAGGCGCCCACGCCGCTGGTGCATCTGCAATTCGACGCCCGCGCCGATCTTTCCGACAGCGCTGCCGCCGTCAGCCATGCCACCTTGCTGCTCGAAGTGCCGCAGGCTCCGGCCGCGCAAAAGCCCTTCAGCCGTATGCGCCAGGCCGCCCGTGAACTGGCGACCGCACTCGACGCCGCCGTGGTGGACGACAACAACGCCCCCTTGCCCGACGCCGCGCTTGACCACATCGAAAAACAGCTCGATCTGCTGTACGAAGTGCTGGAACAACGCGGCCTGCCCGCAGGCTCCGCCGCCGCGCAGCGGCTGTTTTCTTGACGCACAGGCTTTGACGACCCGCTTGCTTTCCTGATGACCCAGCCCGATCTTTTCGCGCAGCCCGCCGAGCGCGCGGCGCAATTGCGCGCCGAAATCGCCCGCCTCGATCACGCCTACTACGTGCTCGACGCCCCGCTGGCGCCCGACGCCGACTACGACGCGCTGTTTCGGGAGTTGCAGCAAATCGAGGCCGACCACCCCGAGCTGCGCACCACCGACTCGCCGACCCAGCGCGTGGGCGGCGCGCCCCTGCCCGAGTTCGCCCCGGTGCGGCACGCCGTGCCCATGCTGTCCATCCAGACCGAAACCGACACCACGCCCGAAGGCGCGGCGGCTTTCGACCAGCGGGTGCGCAACCGCCTCGGCCTGAGCGCCGACGATCCGCCCGTGAATTACTGCGCCGAACTGAAGTTCGACGGCCTGGCCATCAGCCTGCGCTACGAGCACGGCCAGCTGGTGCAGGCGGCCACCCGTGGCGATGGCGAAACCGGCGAAGACGTCACGCAGAACGTGCGCACCATACGCAGCGTGCCGCTGCAATTGCGCGGCAACCCACCGGCGGTGCTCGAAGTGCGCGGCGAAGCCCTGATGAAACGCGCCGACTTCGAGCGCTACAACGCCCGCCAGCGCGACAAAGGCCTGCCCACCCTGGTCAACCCGCGCAACGGCGCGGCGGGCAGCATTCGCCAGCTCGACCCGGCCATCGCCGCACAGCGCCCGCTGGCCTTCTACGCCTACGGCTGGGGCGAGATTGCCGGCTGGGCGCAGCAGCCCGACACGCATCACGCCATGCTAGATGCCTTCGAGACCTTCGGCCTGCCCGTCGCGCCGCAGCGCGTGCATGGCCCCGGCGCGCAAACCCTCATCGACTTCCACGCCCGCATCGCCGCCGCGCGCGACAGCCTGCCCTTCGACATCGACGGCGTGGTCTATAAGGTCGATAGTCTCGCTCTGCAGCGCGAACTGGGCTTTCGCAACCGCGAGCCAGTGTGGGCCGTGGCGCACAAATGCCCCGCGCAGGAGCGCAGTACCAAGGTCATCGGCATCGACATTCAGGTCGGGCGCACCGGCAAGCTCACCCCTGTCGCCAAGCTCGAGCCGGTGTTCGTCGGCGGCGTGACCGTGACCAACGCCACCCTGCACAACGAAGACGAAGTGCGCCGCAAAGACGTGCGCGTGGGC